>JAPSGP010000144.1 GCA_031177445.1 Acidimicrobiia bacterium | reverse complement strand
TACCCGGTCGAGCCGATCACCTAGCCCTCAGCTGCCGCAGCGGCGGAACTCGACGGTGTCGCCGCCGCGCGCGACCCAGTCGTTGACGCCGCCGTTGACGACCGGTCGTGCGTCGACGCCGCGGGCCGCGAGCAGTGAGGCCGCGACCACGGCTCGGGCGCCGCTCTCGCAGATCGTGATCACGGGGTGCTCGTTCGTCACGTCGAGGTCGGGCAGCGCGAGCAGGCGGTAGGGGATGTTCCGGCTGCCGGGGATGTAGCCCCCGTCGCGCTCGTCACGCTCGCGCACGTCGATCAGCTCCGCGCCCTCGTCGAGGGCGACCCGTAGCTCGTCCAGCTCGACGGCCTCCATCTGCTCGGGGCCACCGCCGAGGACGTAGCCCTCGAGCTCGAGGAAGCCGACCGAGCGCAGTCCCCGCGCCGCCCTCTGCGCCTCGGCCTCGTCGCCGGCGTGGACGACGATCCGCTCCGCACTCGCGAGCGCGAAGGCCGCCTTCGTCGCGAAGCTGCTCCCGTCGACGGGCACGCTGAGCGCGCCGGACGCGTGACCGGCCAGGAACGCCTCGAGCGGTCGCACGTCGAGCAGCGTCGCGCCGGGAGCGGCGGCCGGCAGCTCCCGGATCTCGACGGCGGCGCCGACGAACGGGCCGCGGTTGAGCTCGACGAGCCGGGCCATGTTCGGCGGCTTCGGCGCACTTCCGTTGGCCGTCTCCGCGGCGAACGCCCGCTCGTCGGGAAGCTGCAGCGCGCGGTTGAAGCGGCGCTCGAAGCCGATCGTCGACGATGCCTTCGGGCTCATCGCCTTACCGCACAGCGAGCCGGCCACGTGGCCCGGGAATACCTCGACGCCGTCGGGGAGCTCGAGCAGCCGGTGGAGCGAATGGAAGAGGCCGGCGGCACCCTCCTGCGCGGCCACCGCCAGGTCCGGTCGGGCCGTGTCGCCGACGAACAGCGAGTCGCCGGTGAGCACGAGCCAGGGCTCGGCTGCGCGGCTGCGATCGACGACTGCCAGGCACGTGTGCTCCGGGCGGTGGCCCGGTGTGTGAATCGCGCGCAGGACGACGGCGCCGAGCTCGAGCTCGTCCCCGTCCTCGAGCGGCTCGTGCGCGTACTCGGCCTCCGCCGCCGGGTGAATCGAGACGGGGACACCGTGCTCGAGCGCCAGCCGGCCGTGGCCCGAGAGGTGGTCGGCGTGCGTGTGCGTTTCGATGACACGTTCGATCTCGACGCCGTGTCGCGCGGCGGCCTCCAGCAGAGGCTCGACGGCGTACGGGGGGTCGACGATGGCCGCCACACCGGCCTCTTCGTCCCCAACGAGATACGACGCGCAGCCGAGGTCGTCGTCGAGAAACTGCTGGAAGAGCACGTCGCGGCGACGCTAGCACGGAGATCGGCTTTCCTTCCGAAAGCGACAGCGAGCTAGGGCGAGCGCCGGCCGCGCGCTAGCAGCAGCGCGAGACCGCCAGCGGCCGCGACCGAGGCTGCGGCGACGCCCACGAGCAGGGCGGTCGACGTCTCGCCGTCCGAGCGCGCCGGCACGACAGTCACCGCGTGCCGCACGACTACGGTCTCGCCGTCGGCGAACCCTGCGCGCAGCAGCAACGTCAGCGGCCCGGGCGGCGCACCGACCCGCACGCGCAGGCGCCAGCGCGACTCGACCCCGGCGAGTCCCGCGGCCTCGGCGGAGAGCTGTCGCACGCGGCCGCCCGAGACGCCCAAGCTCGTCGGCGGCGGGCCGGGCCGGAGCCGCGGCAGCTCGACGTCGAGCGTCATCACCTCTCCCGCCTCGAGCAGTCTCGGCGAGACGTCGACGTGTGCGCCGGCCGCCTCCGATCCCGCCAGCGCGACCGCCAAGATCGCGGCAACTGCGACAAGAACCCTGCACACAGCTATATGGTCGCCGCTGCGACACGGTTAAGAACGTGTGTAGTCCACCGGGCGTGCAGTTTGCGGTCGGTAAACTCGGAAACAAGTGGGTGCGACAGTGTTTGCGACAGTGTTGTCGACACGCGCGCGGACAACGCGAAGGAAGGAAGGGCACATTCGATGAGGATCAAGACCCTCTGGCTGCTTCTCGCCATGCTGGTCGCGAGTCTCGCCCTCGTGGCTGCTGGTTGCGGTGGCGACGACGACGACGGTGGGGACGCGGCGGGTACGGGCGCGACGCAGGAAGAAGAAGGCGGGGCGGAAGCCGCCGAGCAGGTCATCACCGTGAACTGGGGCACCGAGCCGCCGTCGCTCGACCCGGGCCTCGCGAGCGACACGACGTCGAGCAACATCCTGCAGAACATCATGGATCCGCTCGTCAAGCTCGATGACGACCTGAACCCGGTGGCGAACCTCGCCGAGAGCTGGGAGGTCTCGGAGGACGGCAAGACCGTCACGCTCACCCTCCGCGAGGACGGGCAGTGGACGAACGGCGACCCCGTGACCGCCGAGGACTACGAGTGGTCGTGGAAGCGGACCATCTCGCCAGAGCTCGCGGCGGACTACGCCTATCAGTTCTACGGCATCGAGGGCGCTCAGGAGTACAACGGCTGCGAGTCCAACTGCGCGGCGATGGCCGACAAGGTCGGCGTCAACGCCGTCGACGACCGCACGCTCGAGATCACGCTGACGACACCGCAGCCGTGGTTCATCCAGCAGCTGGCGCACCACTCGTTCCTCGCCGTGCACCGCCCGACGGTCGAGCAGTTCAAGGACAAGTGGACGGAAGCTGCGAACATCGTCACCAACGGCCCCTTCCAGCTGGAGTCGTGGCAGCACAACTCCCGCATCGACCTCGTGAAGTGGGACGAGTGGCGCGACGCGGACAGCGTGAAGCTGACGCGCGTGAACGGCCGCATGATCACCGACGGCACGACGGCCGTGCAGGCGTTCGAGGCCGGTGAGATCGACGTCACCGGTGGTCTGCCGACCGAGGAGATCCCGCGGCTCAAGGAGACCGAGGACTATCAGCAGTATCCGGGCCTCGGGACCTACTACTACGGCTTCAACGTCGACAACATCACCGACGTGAACCAGCGTCGCGCGATGTCGCTGGCGATCGACCGCCAGAGCATCATCGACAACGTGGCGCAGGCCGACCAGCTGCCGGCGACCGGCTTCACGCCGAAGGGCATGCCCGGGTTCGAGGAGCTGACTCCCGACTCTCCGTGGCTGCCCGAGACGGCGGACCTGGAGCAGGCGAAGACGCTCATGGACCAGGTGCAGAACCCGAAGAAGGACATCACGCTGCTCCTGAACGACTCCCCGGGCCACCGCGAGATCGCAGTCGCGATCCAGGACGCCTGGAAGGAGCTCGGCCTCAGCGTCACCATCAAGCAGCAGGAGTGGGCACAGTTCCTCGAGTTCATCGGGCCGCCGCCGGACAAGTCGATCGACGTCTTCCGGCTCGGCTGGATCGGCGACTACGTCGACGCCATGAACTTCCTCGAGCTCTGGACGAGCGACTCGGGCAACAACTCCACGAACTTCAAGAACGAGGAGTACGACGGCCTCGTCGAGGAGGCCCGGGCGACCGAGGACAACGCCGACCGCTATGCCATCTACGGGCAGCTGGAGGACATCCTCCACGGCGAGGACGGTCAGATGCCCGTGATGCCGATCTACTGGTACACGTACGTGCATCTCGAGCGGCCGACCGTGCAGGACACGTACAACCTCAATCTCCTCGACCAGATCGACCTGACGAAGGTCGTCGTCACGGAGGAGTAGGACCGCTTCACAGTGAGGAGAGCACCCGGGCGGGGCGCGCGAGGAGCGCGTCCCGCCCGCTCGACTCGCTGAGTTCGTTTCCCAGGTCGTTCGACGCGGTAGGTAGCGCTCGAGATGACGAAATTCATCGTTCGTCGAGTTTTCTGGACGATCCCCGTCATCCTCGTCGTCATCCTGCTCACCTTCGGCCTGATGCGGCAGATCAAGGGCAATCCGTTCCGGACGTCGGAGCGCGCCATCCCGGCCGAGATCCAGCGGAACCTGGACCGCAAGTTCGGCCTCGACAAGCCGTGGTACGAGCAGTACGCGCGCTACGTCAAGAACGTCGCCACGTTCGACCTCGGGCCATCGCTCGTGCTCCGCAACCGCGACGTGAACGACATCGTCAAGGAGCACTTCCCGCGCTCGCTCGAGCTCGGCGGTCTCGCCTTCCTCTTCGCCCTCGTCTTCGGCATCCCACTCGGCGCCGTCTCGGCGCTCAAGGCGAACTCGTGGCTCGACTATGCGGCGATGTTCTTCTCGAACGTCGGTTTCGCGATCCCGAGCTTCCTCGTCGCCACCCTGTTCATCTACTTCTTCGTGCTGCAATTCGACTTCGGCTTTCCGACGAGCGGCTGGACGGGGTGGGAGAGCAAGGTCCTTCCCGTCGTCGCGCTGGGGCTCGCGCCGATGGCGGCGTTCGCGCGCCTCGTGCGGGGGACGATGCTGGAGACGCTGCAGCAGGACTACATTCGCACCGCCAGGGCGAAGGGGCTGCGCTGGCGCCGCGTGATCAGCCTGCACGTCCTGCGCAACTCGCTGATCCCGGTCGTCACCGCCGCCGGGCCGACGCTGGGCTTCCTGATCACCGGCTCGTTCGTGATCGAGCAGATCTTCGCCATCCCGGGTGTCGGGCGCTATTACGTCACGGCCGTGCAGGCGCGCGACTACTCGGTCGTCATGGGCCTCACGGTGCTGCTCGCCGTGATCGTGATCGTCGCCAACCTCGTCGTCGACATCCTCTACGGCATCCTCGACCCGCGCACGCGCGACGTCAGGACGTAGCCCGTGGTCGTCGATCCGACCCAGGCCACCCGCCGACCGGTCGACACCGCCGCCGCGCCCGCGCACGAGACCGCGGGCGCTCCGATCGCCCAGTCGAACCTCTGGAAGGACGCCTGGCGCCGCTACCTCCGCAACCGGGCGGCCGTCCTCGCCGGCAGCGTCTTCGTGCTGCTCGTCCTGTATTGCGCCATCTGGCCGTTCGTCTCGCCCTACGACCCGAACGAGGTCGACTTCGCGCTCAAGAACCAGGGGCCGAACCTCGAGCATCCCTTCGGCACCGACAACTTCGGCCGCGATCTCTTCACGCGCACGGCGCTCGGCGGCCGCGTCTCGATGGGCATCGGCTTCGGCGCCACGCTCGTGATCCTGCTCATCGGCGTGGCCTACGGCTCGATCTCGGGGTTCGTCGGCGGGAAGCTCGACAACGGCATGATGCGCTTCCTCGACACTCTCTACGGGCTGCCCTACCTGCCCTTCGCGATCATCGTGACGGCGATCTTCGGCAACGTCACCTTCTGGACGATGGTGGTGGCGCTTTCCATTGCAAGCTGGTTCACGAGCGCCCGCATCGTGCGCGGACAGGTGATCACGCTGAAGGAGAACGACTACGTGCGCGCCGCGAAGGCGGTGGGCGCGCGCTGGTTCCGAGTGCTCGCGCGGCACCTCCTCCCGAACACGCTCGGCGTGCTCATCATCGCCATCTTCCTCGAGCTGCCGGGCGTCATCCTGGGCGAGGCGATTCTCTCATTCATCGGCCTCGGCATCAGCCCGCCGGACGCCTCCTGGGGGCAGATGGCGCAGGAGGGCCGGCTCGTGTACCGCGTCGCGCCGCACATCATCGCCGTCCCGTCCATCGCCATCGCGACGCTGATCCTCTGCGCGAACTTCATCGCGGACGGCCTGCGTGACGCGCTCGATCCAAGGACCAGGGAGACGTAGCTCGTGGCGCTGCTCGAGGTCAACGATCTCTCGACACACTTCTTCACCCGTGAGGGCGAGGTACGCGCGGTCGACGGCGTCACCTTCTCGGTCGAGCGCGGCAAGACGCTCGGCATCGTCGGCGAGTCGGGCTGCGGCAAGTCCGTGACGGCGCTCTCGATCATGGGCCTCATCCCGAGGCCGCCCGCCAAGATCGTCGCCGGTAGCGTCGTGTTCGACGGCCAGGATCTCACGAAGCTGCCCGAGAAGCGGTTGGAGGACCTGCGTGGGCGGGAGATCGCGATGATCTTCCAGGACCCGATGACGTCGCTCAACCCGACGCTCACCATCGGGCTACAGATCACGGAGACGATCCGCCGCCACTACGACGTCTCGAAGCAGGACGCCCGCAAGAAGGCGATCGAGCTCCTGGAGGAGGTGCGCGTCCCGCGCGCGGCCAACCGGCTCGACGATTATCCGCACCGGTTCTCGGGCGGCATGCGCCAGCGCGTGATGATCGCGATCGCGCTCTCCTGCGACCCGAAGCTCCTCATCGCCGACGAGCCGACCACCGCCCTCGACGTGACGGTGCAGGCATCGGTGCTCGACCTGCTCGACGACCTGCGCCACGAGCACGACATGGCGATGATCATCATCACGCACGACATGGGCGTCGTGGCCGAGGCCGCGGACGACATCGTCGTCATGTACGCGGGCCAGATCGTGGAGCACGCGGGCGTGCAGGAGCTCTTCGACCGGCCCGAGCATCCGTACACCGAGGCGCTCCTCGGCGCGCTACCGCAGCTCGAGGGCGAAGGGATCCGCGAGGGCAGGCTCACGGCCATCCCCGGCCGGCCGCCCGACCTCATCAACCCACCACCGGCCTGCCGCTTCGCTCCGCGCTGCCCGTACGCGAACGAGAACGACACGTGCACGACGCACATGCCGGAGCTGCGGGAGATCCGGCCCAACCACTGGGTCCGGTCGGCGCATCCGGTGAGCGAGCGTGAGGGCTCGCGGCTCGGGACGGAGGTGCCGGTGTGAGTCCGGACACCACGAACGGCGCTCTGTTGCGGGTCCGCGATCTGCACAAGCACTTCCCGGTGCGCTCGGGGATCCTCATCGAGCGCACGATCGACCACGTGAAGGCGGTCGACGGCGTCAGCTTCGACATCGCCGAGGGCGAGACGCTCGGCCTCGTCGGCGAGTCCGGCTCGGGCAAGTCGACGACGGGGTATTGCATCCTCCAGCTGCTGAAGCCGACGTCCGGCTCGATCGTGTTCGAGGGCAGCGAGCTGACGAGGCTCGGGCGCGAGCAGATGCGGCGCATGCGACGGGAGCTGCAAATCGTCTTCCAGGATCCGTACTCGTCGCTCGACCCCCGCATGACGGTGGGGGACATCGTCGCGGAGCCGCTCGTCGTGCACGGCATCGGCACGAAGCGCGACCGGCGCGCCCGCGTGCGCGAGCTACTCGACGTGGTCGGCTTCAACCCGACGTACACGAACCGCTACCCGCACGAGTTCTCCGGCGGGCAGCGGCAGCGCATCGGCATCGCCCGCGCGCTGGCGCTCAGCCCGAAGCTGATCGTGTGCGAC
>JAPSGP010000143.1 GCA_031177445.1 Acidimicrobiia bacterium | reverse complement strand
AGGAAGCGCCGAGTCCAAGGACACCGACGAGAAGGTCGAAGCGTCGCTCAGGCGAATCGAGGCACGGCTCGGCACGCTGCCTGACGATGCACCTCGAGGCGACAAGTCCTCGGAGCTCCCGCATCCCGAAGCGGTGGCTAGCGCCGACTCGGCGGAAATCCAGCTCGACGATCACGAGCCCGAGGATCACGTTGAGATCGGCGAGATTCACGGGATCGATGACGGCGTCGAGGTGCGTGACACAGCCGCCCTCCACGGTGAGGGTGATCGCGGCGATGACGCGGCCGTCACGTAGGGCGATGACAGAGGGCTCGGTGCCGGTCGGGAGCGAGAGGAGCGTGGTCGAGGAGTCGGGCCCGAGTCAGAACAGCATGCGACGGGCGACAGCGTTCCGACCGACGACGGGCGGTGGCCGCCGCACAGTCCCCACACCCGGGATGTCCACGCTCCCCGATGGCGCCGCCGAGGTCGGGGACGCCGTCCACGTCGGGATCGAGCACCGCGAGCAGGCCTTCCAGGTCGCTGGTCGACGTCGCGGCGATGAACGCGTCGGTGACGCGGCGCTGCTCGACCGACTCGACCGTGAACCGACCAGTGGCGTCGTCGCACTGTTCGCGGTGGCGATGACCGCGATCTCGATCCGCGTCTTTCGCCGCACCGCGGTGCAGTGACCTCGAATAGATCGCGCACCCGTGAGCGGCGAGAATGGATTGGTGCGCGTTGAGCAGGTCGACGAAGAGTACGAGGCGGAGCTCCAGCTGGCGTACCGCAGCGTCAGCTGGGGCTGCCTCCTCTTCATCCTGGGCATGATCGGCGCCGCCATCGTGCTGCTCGTGCTCGGGTCGATCTTCGGCGCGTCGCTCGACTCGTTCCTCGAACGTCCCTAATCGGTCCGCACGCTCATGCCCGAGCTGTCCGGCTCGAGGCCCCAGCTCCCGATCCATTCGGGTGTGGTTGAGGTCAAGGAGGGCGCTGCTGGGCGCTTTGTCGGCGCTCAACGCGAGCTCGCACGTTTCGGGGGCTGACTCGCCCGGGTACCGCGTCGTCAGGATACGGGGGAGCCTTGGCCGGTGTAGCGCTCGAGGACGTCACCAAGGTCTACGACGACGGCACCGTCGCCGTTTCGAATCTCGCGCTCGATATCGAGGACGGCGAGTTCATGGTGCTCGTCGGGCCGTCGGGCTGCGGCAAGACCACGGCGCTGCGGATGGTGGCGGGGCTCGAGACGATCACCGCCGGTGAGGTTCGAATCGCCGAGCGCGTCGTGAATCGGGTGCCACCCAAGGACCGCGACATCGCGATGGTGTTCCAGAACTACGCCCTCTACCCCCATCTCACCGTCGCCGACAATCTCGGCTTCAGCCTGCGCCTCCACAAGGTGCCGCGCGCCGAGATCAAGCGCCGGGTCACCGACATCGCGCGCATCCTCGGGCTCGAGGACCTGCTGAACCGCAAGCCGCGTGCGCTCTCGGGCGGACAACGCCAGCGTGTCGCCATGGGTCGCGCCATCGTGCGCGATCCCGAGGCGTTCCTCATGGACGAGCCGCTCTCGAACCTCGACGCCAAGCTACGGGTCCAGATGCGGGCCGAGATCGCACGCATCCAGCACGACCTCGGTACGACCACGATCTACGTCACCCATGACCAGACCGAGGCGATGACGATGGGGGATCGGGTGGCGGTCATGCGGCGCGGCGAGCTGCAGCAGGTCGACCATCCGCAGGCGCTGTACGAGCATCCGGTCAACCTCTTCGTCGGTGGCTTCATCGGCTCGCCGGCCATGAACCTCGTGGAAGGGGTGCTCGAGCACGACGACGAGCAGAGCGGCGTGCTGTGGGCCCGGCTGGGCGAGCAGCGGCTCCGGCTCGCCGACTCGCTGCTCGCCGATCGTCCCACGCTGCATCGCTACGCGGGACGCGGGGTCGCGGTCGGCATTCGACCCGAGGACCTCAAGGACGCGTCGATGACCACCGGGCCGGCCGACGGGCAACGGCTCCGGGTCTCGGTAGGGCTGGTCGAGCGAATGGGCGCGGAGACGTACGTCCACTTCACGCTGGACGCCAAGCCGGTGTTCACCGAGGACACCCGCGAGCTCGTCCGGGAACGGGCCGAGATGACCGACAACGTGCTCGAGCAGCGCGGACAGGCGCCGCACTCCGAGTGTGTGGCGCGGGTGCAACCACGCACGGAGGCTCGAGAGGGCGAGCAGCTCGAGCTGGCCGTCGACACGAGCCACGTCTACTTCTTCGATCTCGAAACGGGGCAGGCCATCGACGATGCGGCTTCTCCCGCCCCGGGAGCAGCCCCTGACGGGCGGGGCGATCACGGAGGTACCGGATGAAGCGATTCACGAAACTAACGGCTGTCATCGCGGTGGCGGTGCTCGTCGGCTCGGTAGTCGCGCAAGCGAGCGCGAGCAGCGCGCGCCCGAAGGCGCTGGGCGGCGAGAACGTCGAAGTCGCCGCGGTATGGAGCGGTGCCGAGCAACGCAGCTTCAAGCGAGTGCTCGACGCCTTCGAGGAGAAGACCGGAGCGTCGGTCACCTATACATCGACCAGCGACGACATCGCGTCGGTGCTCGAACCGAGGATCTCGGGCGGCGACCCACCCGATGTGGCCATGCTCCCGCAACCCGGGCTCCTCAACGACTTCGCGCGCAGCGGCTCTCTCCAGCCCATCGAGGACGTGGCCGGCGCCCAGGTCGACAAGAACTACGCCCCGATCTGGCGCGAGCTGGGCACCGTCGACGGGCAGCTCTACGGCGTGTGGTTCAAGGGCGCCAACAAGTCGCTGGTCTGGTACAACGCCAAGGTCTTCCGCGACGCGGGCGTGAAGGCGGCCGACAGCTACGACCAGTTCGTCCAGGACCTGCAGACGATCTCGGACTTCGGGATCACGCCGCTGTCGGTGGGTGCCGCCAATGGCTGGACCCTGACCGACATCTTCGAGAACATCTACCTCGCCCAGGCGGGCCCGGAGAAGTACGACCAGCTCGCCCGGCACGAGATCCCGTGGACGGACGAGTCCGTCAAGCAAGCCCTGCGCACCATGGGCCAGCTCTTCCAGTCCGAGTTCCTCGCCGGTGGAACGACGGAGGCGCTGCAGACCGAGTTCCCGCAGTCGGTCCAGAACCTCTTCTCCAAGCCGCCGAAGGCAGCGGTCGAGATCGAGGCCGACTTCGTTGCCGGCACCGTGAAGGGCGACACGACGGCGAAGGTGGGCAAGGACGCCAAGTTCTTCCCCTTCCCGGCGATCGACGGCGGTGAGCCGCCCGTCGTCACCGGCGGCGACGTCGCCGTCCTCTTCAAGGACTCGAAGGGCGGCAAGCAGCTGATCAAGTTCCTCGCCAGTCCCGCAGCGGCGGAGGAGTGGGCGTCGGCGGGCGGGTACATCTCGGCCAACAAGAACGTCGACCCGAGCTCCTACGCCGACTCGACGTTCCGGCGCATCGCCCGGCTGCTGACGACGTCGACGAACGTTCGCTTCGACATGTCGGACCAGCAGCCCTCGGCGTTCGGCGCGACGGATGGCCAGGGCGAGTGGCAGATCTTCCAGAACTTCCTGTCGAACCCGTCGGACGTCGACGGGATCGCGCAGCAACTGGAGACAGCGGCCACCCAGGCATACGCGGCCACCACGGGCTGACATCAGGACGCGGCGGTGGCCGAAGGGCCCACGCAGGGCGGCGTCGATCAGGTTCCGCCCGCCGCAGCAGCGGCGGGCGGACGATCGGTGCTCGCGAAGCGTGAGGTCCCGCAAGAAGCGCCGCCGCGCCCGCCGATCGTCCCGCCCCGACGGCAACACGCTCTCGGCTACAACCCCCGACTCGCGCTCTTCTTCCTTCTCCCGGCCCTCGTTCTGCTGGGCGCGCTCATGCTGTACCCGATCTGGTACACGATCGGCCGCAGCCTCTTCGATCGTGCCGGCGACTCCTTCGTGGGCATCGACAACTACCGCCGCATGTTCGAGCTCGATGCGACCCGGCGCGCCATCCGCAACAACGCGATCTGGGTCGTCAGCGCGCCGACGCTCGCAACCGGGATCGGGCTCGTCTTCGCCGTGCTGGCGGAACGGGTGCGGTGGCAGACGGCGTTCAAGGTGGCCGTCTTCATGCCGATGGCGATCTCGCTGCTGGCGGCGGGTGTGATCTTCCGCCTCGTCTACGAGCAGGACCCCGACCGCGGGCTCGCGAACGCGGTCGCCACGAGCGTCGTCGACGCGGTCCGCCCGCCGGGTGAGCTCGCCGGCGGCCGACCCTCGCAGCCCGAATCGGTGCGCAGTACCGGCGGCGGCTACGAGACCCGCCGTGCGTTCCGACCCGGGAGCTCGGTGCCCATCGGCCTCGTCGCGATCCCGCCGGACGAGATCCCGAGCGACGCGGTGCGCGCCAGGTCACCCGCTCGCGGCGGGCCGGGGACGCTGACCGGAACGGTCTGGGTCGACTTCACCCGCGGTGGCGGTGGCACTCCCGGAGTCGTCGACCCCACCGAACAGGGCCTCCCTGGCGTGAAGGTCGAAGCGATCCGGGCTGGCGACGTCGCCGGAAGCGCGACCACGGATCCGGATGGGACCTTCGCCGTCTCCGGGCTCGACCGCAGCGACTCGTACCGGATCGCGCTGCCATCCTCGAACTTTCGCGAGCCTTACGGCGGCGTCACCTGGCTCGGTCCCACCCTCGTGACGCCGTCGATCATCGCCGCCTTCCTCTGGGTGTGGATCGGTTTCGCCATGATCGTGATCGGTGCCGGCCTCGCCGCCATCCCGCGCGAGGTGCTCGAGGCGGCGCGCACCGATGGCGCGAACGAGTGGCAGGTGTTCCGGCGCGTGACCGCGCCGCTGCTCCGGCCGGTGCTGCTCGTCGTACTGGTGACGCTCGTGATCAACGTGCTGAAGATCTTCGACCTCGTGTTCGTGATCGCCCCGCCCTCGTCGCAGCGCGACGCCAATGTCGTCGCGCTGGAGATGTGGCGCGTCTCGTTCGGGGGAGCACGTGATCAGGGGCTCGGCAGCGCGTTGTCGGTCCTGCTGTTCGTGCTCGTGGTACCGGCGATGATCTACAACATCCGACGCTTGCGGGCGGACCGGGCATGAGCGCCGCCACCGCGACCGCGTCGACCGCGCCGATTCCTCCGCGCGAGTCGTGGGCGCAGCGCATGACCCGAGCAGTGTCCCGCGGGCCGCTCCACCTGGTGCTGATCGTCATCGCACTCGTGTGGTTGCTCCCGACCGTCGGGCTCCTGGTGGCGTCCCTGCGACCCCCGAGCGAGAGCGCGCAGACTGGCTGGTGGAAAGCGCTCACCGACACGAGCCAGCTGACGTTCGAGAACTACCGGCAGATCCTCGACGACCCCTTGATCACCCAGGCGTTCTGGAACACGGTGTTGATCACGGTGCCGGCGACGCTGGGCGTGGTCGTGATCGGCGCCCTCGCCGCCTACGCGTTCGCGTGGATCGACTTCCGGGGTCGTGACTGGCTCTTCGTCGGAGTCGTCGCGCTGCTGGTCGTGCCGATCCAGGTGGCGCTGATCCCGGTGGCCAAGCTCTACGGAACGCTCGGCATCTTCGGCGACATCAGCGGCGTGGTCCTCTTCCACGTCGCGTTCGGCCTGCCGTTCGCGGTCTTCCTGCTGCGCAACTTCTTCGCCCAGATCCCCCGTGAGCTCCTCGAAGCGGCGCGCATCGACGGCGCCAGTGAGCTGAAGGTGTTTCGCACCGTCATCCTGCCGATCGGGCTCCCGGCGCTGGCGTCGCTCGCCATCTTCCAGTTCCTGTGGGTCTGGAACGACCTGCTGGTCGCCTTGGTCTTCGCCGATACCTCGAACGCGCCGCTCACGGTCGCGATCCGCAGCCAGATGCGCCAGTTCGGGACCAACTTCGACATCATCGGCCCGGCGGCGTTCCTGTCGATGCTCGTGCCGCTCGCCGTGTTCTTCGCCTTCCAGCGCTACTTCGTGCAGGGCATCCTCGCCGGTTCCGAGCGCTGACGCTCGGCCACGCGTGCTCGGGGTCAGCGGAAGATGGGCTCGCTCCCCGGGGTGATCCCGGTGTCGTCACCACGGTGACTTCACCGACGTCGCGACGACGAGAGCCGTGAGCCCCTGGATCGCCAGCCACTCTCTGGTCCGGTTGCGCTCGGCCATCGCGAGCACCGCGCACTGAGGTAGCAGCCACACTGCGAACGGGAGCCAGATCCGCTCCACCTCACCCTTCGACATGCCGCTGATCATGGCCAGGCCCACCGCCAGCAGCGTGGCGCGCAGGAGCACGGCGAGCCGTTGATCGCGGGGCCGGCCGAGCGCGACCGCCACTGCCGGCCCGAGCGCGATCCCGAACGCGGCCGCGTTCACCACGAGGAACTCGGTATAGGGCCGGTCCGACGCAACCCCTGCGAAGTAGGCGTCGCGTGTCGCCTGGAAGCCCTCGAGCCACGAGAAGCCGGCGGCAGCGAAGACCTGGAACACCGGCGCCGCGCCCAGGACCGCCAGCAGGAGGGGCTGCAGATGCCGCCGCCGCCAGGCGACCACGCACGGGATCACGGCGAGCAGCACCAGGCCGTACGACAAGAAGGCTACGACACCGAGCACCACTCCACCGACGAGGGCGAACGCATCGCCGCGACGATCGTGCCGGCCGGTCGCGAGCAGGACGAGCGCCACCCCCCACGCCCCGACTCCGGCGAAGAAGGCGTCGGCGCTGGTGGCGATCCAGATCGCGGCCGGCGCGAGCACGACGAACGGTGCACCGCGGCGTGCGGCTGACTCGCCCGCGACCTCGCGGACGCCGATGAGTACGGCGGCGCCGGCCGACGCTCCCGCGGCGATGAACAGCGCCGCGCCGACCCCGGTCCCTCCCAGCCCCACCCGGTCGAGACCGGCGAGGATCAGTACCAGCCCAGGCGGATGGGCACGGACGTGGACCGAGAAGGTAGCGATCTCGTCCACGAACGATGACAGGAACTGTCCCGGATCGCCGACCCGCGCGGCGTCCACGAAGTAGTCGTGAGGGGAGTTGAGCGCGGTGTTCAGACCCGCCCAACCGTCGATCAGCGCGAGCGCAATGGCCCAGCACGCGCCGGCGCCGGCGACGGCGAGAAGGAGCGCGCGCCACGACAACCGCTGGGCGAGCCGCGGACCGCTCCAGACCACCATCGCCCCGATCGCAGCTGGAAGGAGGACGCGCCACCCCGACCGGTGTTCGAACACGCCGAACAAGGGGGGTGCCTTGAGCTTGACGTTGACTCCGGCGTGCACCAGCTGCTCGACCAGCACGTGGGCGACGACGAT
>JAPSGP010000142.1 GCA_031177445.1 Acidimicrobiia bacterium | reverse complement strand
GCTCCGCCGGACGACGCGCGCGCCCGGCGGCTCGCCAAGGTCGAGGCGCTGCGCGACCGTGGTGTCGATCCCTATCCGGTTCGCTTCGACCGCACCCACACGGTCGCCGAGCTTCGGGCCCGCTTCGACGACCTCGACGCTGGGCAGGAGACCGACACTGCCGTCCGCGTCGCGGGACGGATCCTCCTGCTCCGACGCCAGGGCAAGCTCACCTTCGCGACCATGCGGGACGGCACCGGTGCCGTGCAGCTCTTTGTCTCGCGCGCAGCCGTCGGCGACGAGCAGTTCGACGCCTTCGACGAGCTCGATCTCGGCGACTGGATCGGCGTCGAAGGCACGCTCATGAAGACCAGGAAGGGCGAATTGTCGGTGAAGGTCTCGTCCTTCGAGCTGCTGGCGAAGTCGCTGCGGCCGATGCCCGACAAGTGGCACGGGCTCGCCGACGTCGACACCCGGTTCCGCCAGCGCTACGTCGACCTCATCGCCAACGACGACGCCCGCCGCGTCTTCGAGATCCGCTTCGCGACCGTCGCTGCGATTCGTGAGTTCCTCCGTGACCGAGGCTTTGTCGAGGTCGAGACCCCCGTCCTGCACACGGTGGCGGGCGGCGCCGCGGCTCGTCCCTTCGTCACCCATCACAATGCGCTCGACCTCGAGCTCTCACTGCGAATCGCGCTCGAGCTTCCGCTCAAGCGTCTCCTCGTGGCCGGCTTCGAGCGGGTGTTCGAGATCGGCCGGGTCTTCCGCAACGAGGGTCTCTCGACCCGGCACCAGCCCGAGTTCACGATGCTCGAGGCCTACCAGGCGTTCGCCGACTATCACGAGATGATGTCGCTCGTCGAAGATCTCGTCGCGCACGCGGCGCGTGCTGCCATCGGCACCACGACCGTGTCCCTCGGCGGCCACACGATCGAGCTCGCGCCGCCATGGCCGCGGTCAACCATGGTCGAGCTCATCAGCGAGCACGCGCACGTCGAAGTCCACCCCGCCATGCCGGCCGAGAAGCTGCAACGGATCTGCGACGACCTCGACGTCCCCTACGAGCGCCATTGGGGCTCGGGCAAGCTCGTGATGGAGATCTACGAGAAGACCACCGAGCCCAACCTCGTCGGGCCCGTGATCGTCATGGACTACCCACGAGAGGTCTCGCCGCTCGCCCGCACCCACCGCGACGATCCGTCGTTGGTGGAGCGCTTCGAGCCCGTCGTGCTCGGCCGCGAGCTGGGGAACGCGTTCAGCGAGCTCAACGATCCGGTCGACCAGCGCCGGCGGTTCGAGCAACAGGCCGAGCTCAAGGCAGCCGGCGACATCGAGGCCAACGACATCGACGACGACTACGTCCGGGCGCTGGAGTACGGACTACCTCCGTGCGGCGGGCTGGGGGTCGGCGTCGATCGACTGGTGATGGTGCTGGCGGGCGTAACCTCCATCCGTGAGGTGATCCTCTTCCCTCACCTGCGACCCGAAGCGGGAACCTGACCGAGAGGCGAGCGCCTCGGCGCCGCCGGCGCCAAGAGCGGAGGGCGATGCGCGTACTGGTCACCGGAATGGGCGGGGAGCTCGGCACTCGCCTGGCCCAGCTCCTGGAGGCGCGCGACGAGGTCGACGAGATCATCGGCGTCGACTTCGTCCCCCCGCGACGCCGGCTCCGGCGCAGCGAGTTCAAGCGCATCGACCCGCGCGACCGCGAGAAGCTCGGCGACTTCGTTGCCGAGGTCGCGCCGGAAGCGGTCGTGCACTACGGCGTCTACGAGCCCGACTCCCGCCTCAACCAGTACGACGCCCGCGAGTTCACCGAGGCGTGCACCGTCTCGGCGCTGGGCGCCGCCGCTCGCGCCGGGTCGCTCGAGCGGGTGGTCGTGCGCAGCGGGCTGGAGGTGTACGGCCGCGGGCCCGGTTTCCCGATGGTCCCGGACGAGGACGCCCCACTTGCGCCGACCACGCCGTACGGGAGGTCGCTGCTCGAGGTCGAGACGATGGCCGCGGCGCTGGTGCGCCGCCTGGGCATCCCGGTGGCGTCGCTGCGGCTCGCGCCCGTCCTCGGCTCCCATGTGCCGAGCCCGCTCGGCCGCCTGCTGCGGCTGCCCGCGGTACCGGTCCCGGCGGTGGGTGACCCGGCGTTCCAGCTCCTGCACCAGGAGGACGCCGCCGTGGCCATGGTGGAGGCGCTGTTGCGCGGCATCGACGGCCCTCTCAACGTGGTCGGCGACGGCGCGGTGAGCGCTTGGCAAGTCGTACGCCTCGGCGGCAGGATCCCGATCCCGATCGCCGGTCCGGTGTGGTCGTTCGCGCGTCAGGTCGCCGAAGTCGCGGGCGCGCCGGTGCCACCCCATGTCCTCGAGCTGATGCGACGCGGTCGCGCCGGTGACGCCTCGCGCGCCGCCGCCGTGCTCGGGCGGCGCGAGCTCCGTCCCACCCTCGAGGTGTGCACCGAGCTCTACGAATGGGGCACGGTCACGCCGCTTCGACGCGGAGAGCAGGCCGCGTAATGGCCGTGAGGCGAGCGACCGCGGTGCAGGCGGTGGAGTGGTGATCGACGCCGCCGAGATCCGGCAGCGCGGGCAGGGCAGCGACCAGGGCCGAGCCCCGGAGTCGCCGCTGACGCTGCTCCGTCGTCGCATCGACGGACGGTTCCAGGTCGACGCGTTCGGGGGCGACGCCCAGCTCATGGACATGCTCGGCTGGGCGCTTGGGCTCGCGGTGCGCGTCGAGGTCGAGCACGCCGAGCGCTTCCCACGCACCGGCGGCGCACTGCTCGTCGCCAACCGTGGCGTGGGGGTCGTCGAGCCGGCGGCACTCGCAGTTGGCTTCCGGAAGGTCACCGGGCGCCGAATCCGTGTGATAGGTGCCCCGGACGCGCCCGTGCTCGGCGACCTCATCCGCAAGCTCGGCGCGCTCGGCACTCATCCCAGCGACGTCGCCGCACTGCTGCGCGCCGGGCACGTCGCCGCTGCGCCTCTCGCCATGACCTGGCTCCGCAACGGCGCCGGCGCACCCCCGCGCGAGATGCTCGCCGCCATCCTCGGCTTCCCCGTCGTCCCGGTCGCGGTGGTCCCCGGCGGACCGGCAAGTTTGCCGATCCGCCCGTGGCGGGTCATCGTCGGGCCGATCGTCGAGACCGAGACCGACGCCGTGCCCGGCGACACGCTGGCGGCGGCCGAGCTCGCCGAGCGCACGCGCACCGCCGTCCGGCGCCTGCTCGCGGCGGCGTAGCCCGGGCGCGGGGTGAGCCGCTCGAACGCGGCAAATTCAGCTTCCGGTCACCTCCGTTTCCTGACGTTCACGTCGGGCTACAGTGATTCGCGAGCGCGAGCGTTCGCTTGCCGACAGCAAGCAGGCCTTCGAGCCGAGCGGCGAGCCAACCGGATCGGCCCCGACCGAGGCGGGGGGCACAGGATGAGGTCAGCGTGAAGACGGTGACCGCCGACGACGGCGTCGAGATCTGGTATGACTCGTGGGGCAAGCGCGACGGCGAGCCGATGCTCCTCATCCAGGGCCTGGGGACCGACTCCCGCGGTTGGGCGCTGCAACGCATGGCCTTCGGTCGCCGCTACCGCTGCCTGGCCCCGGACAACCGTGGCACGGGCCGTTCGGGCAAGCCCCCGGGGCCGTACTCGCTCGACCAGATGGCGCGCGACGCGATCTCGGTGCTCGACGCCGAGGGCGTCGACCGGGCGCACATCGTCGGTGCGTCGATGGGGGGCGTGATCGCCCAGATCATCGGTGTGCTCCACCCGGAGCGCACGCGATCGCTGGTGCTCGCGTGCACGGCGTGCCGGCACCACCAGTGGCGGATCGAGCTGCTCAACGAGTGGGCCGAGAGCGTGAAGGCACGCGGCTCGCTCAGCGCCGACGCACTGCGCTGGCTCATCGGCCCGCGGCTGCACAAGCGCTTCGGAATGTGGCTGAACATCCTCGCCCGCATCCTCGTGCAGACCGATCCGCAGGGCTTCGCCGCTCAGGTCGGGGCCATCGTGAGCACGCCAGATGAGCTGCGATTCGAGCTCGCGCACGTGCACGTGCCCACGCTCGTGATCACCGGATCGCAGGATGCGCTCACCCCGATCGGCGACGCCGAGGAGCTCGCCGAGGCGATTCCGGGCGCTCAGCTCGTGGAATTGCGTGGCGCGGCGCATGGGCTCATGGTGGAAGCGCCGAACGCGTTCAATTCAGAGCTGCTGCACTTCTTGGACGGAGTGAGCAGCGCCGCCAACCCCGTCGTCGGGGAAGCCGCCGAGACCGGCTAGCTATCTCGGGTCACCAGCCCGGCGACCAGCCGGCGCAGAGCGTCCGACACGTTCGTGTCGAGGCCGTCCGCGCCCACGAGCGCTTCGTCGGCCTTGGCGGCGTGATCGCGCGCGACGCCGAGGGCGGCTTCGACGGCGCCGTCGGCGGTCGCGAGCTGGCGGGCGCGGGCCTGCTGCTCGGAGTCGACCGGGTGTCCGAGCAGCTCACGCAGATCCGGGGAGGCCGCGATCGCGTAGATCACTGGAAGGGTGTAGACGCCCTCGGCGATGTCCTGGCCCGCGGGCTTGCCGAGCTCCGCGTCGCTCGCGGTGATGTCGAGAACGTCGTCGACGATCTGGAAGCACATCCCGAGGTGGAACCCGAACCGGGCGAGCGCGTCGAGGGTGGGCTCGTCGGCACCGCTCACCATCCCGCCGATTCGGCAACTGGTGGCGAACAGCGACGCCGTCTTCCCCTCGATCGCCGAGCAGTAGCCCTCCTCGGTGCGGTCGACGTCGAACAGGTGCTGGAGCTCGAGCACCTGACCCCGGCACAGCTCGCCGATCGTGGCCGCGAGCAGACCCGCCACGTCGGCGCCCAGGGAGGCCGCCAGCGACGACGCCCGGGCGAGGAGATAGTCGCCGGCGAGGATGGCGACGATGTTGCTCCAGCGGGCGTTGACGCTCGGCACCCCCCGGCGGGTCGCGGCCTCGTCGATCACGTCGTCGTGGTACAGCGATCCCAGATGCACCAGCTCCACCGCCACCGCGCCCGTGACCGCGCCCTCCGTCGACGGGCCCGCGAGCGAGCTGGCGGCGTAGGCGGCGCACAGAGTCAGCGCCGGGCGGATGCGCTTCCCACCCGCCTCCATCAGGTGCGCGGCGACGTCGCCGAGGAACCGATCCTGGCTGGCGACCGAACGATGGAGGGCGGATTCGACTCGGGTGAGGTCCCGAGAGAGGGGCGGGAGCGCGAGCGTCTCCGCCAGGTTCATACGGAAGAAACGTTATGGGTATGCGGGAACAATCTCCAAGCTGGAGGTGTCTCTACCTCTTCCGGCAGCGTCACCCGGTCGGGAGCCCGGGGACCTGCCCGATAGACTGGATGCAGATCCGGCGTCCGGTGCTCCCCTCGCTCCGAATGTGGTTGGGGGATCCGAACGCCCGACTAGCGCTCTCCCGTGTGGGGAGCGTGTCCTTGAGAGGCGGTTCCCACGTGTTCGAACGGTTCACCGACCGGGCCCGGCGAGTGGTCGTGCTGGCGCAGGAAGAGGCGCGTCTGCTCAACCACAACTACATCGGCACCGAGCACATCCTGCTCGGGCTCATCCACGAGGGTGAGGGCGTCGCGGCCAAGGCGCTGGAGTCGCTCGGGATCTCGCTCGAGGCCGTTCGCAACCAGGTCGAGGAGATCATCGGGCACGGCGGCTCGGCGCCGTCGGGGCACATCCCGTTCACGCCTCGGGCGAAGAAGGTCCTCGAGCTCAGCCTGCGGGAAGCGCTGCAGCTCGGCCACAACTACATCGGTACCGAGCACATCCTCCTCGGGCTGATCCGGGAGGGCGAGGGCGTCGCCGCCCAGGTCCTCGTGAAGCTGGGCGCCGACTTGTCGCGCGTCCGCCAGCAGGTCATCCAGCTGCTCTCCGGTTACGCCGGCGCCAAGGAGGGCGCGACGCAGGGCGGATCGTCCGGCGAAGCGCAGCCCAGCGGGTCGCTCGTGCTCGACCAGTTCGGACGCAACCTCACCCAGCTCGCGCGCGACAAGAAGCTCGACCCGGTGATCGGGCGCGAGAAGGAGATCGAGCGCGTCATGCAGGTGCTGTCGCGCCGGACGAAGAACAACCCGGTCCTGATCGGCGAGCCCGGCGTGGGCAAGACGGCCATCGTCGAAGGACTGGCGTCGAAGATCGTCGAAGGCGACGTGCCCGAGACCCTCGACGGTCGCCAGCTCTACACGCTCGACCTCGGCGCACTCGTCGCCGGCTCGCGCTACCGCGGCGACTTCGAGGAGCGGCTCAAGAAGGTGCTCAAGGAGATTCGCACGCGGGGCGACATCGTCCTGTTCATCGACGAGCTCCACACGCTCGTGGGCGCGGGTGCCGCCGAAGGCGCGATCGACGCCGCCAGCATCCTGAAGCCGATGTTGGCGCGCGGTGAGCTGCAGACCATCGGCGCCACCACTCTCGACGAGTACCGCAAGCACCTCGAGAAGGATGCGGCACTCGAGCGCCGGTTCCAGCCGATCAAGGTCGACGAGCCGACGGTCGCGCACACGATCGAGATCCTCAAGGGCCTGCGTGACCGCTACGAATCCCACCACCGGGTCACGATCACCGACCAGGCGGTGGTGGCGGCCGCCAACCTGGCCGACCGCTACATCTCCGACCGCCACTTGCCCGACAAGGCCATCGACCTGATCGACGAGGCGGGCTCAAGGCTGCGGATCCGCCGGATGTCGGCGCCGCCCGACTATCGGGAGCTCGAGGACGAGATCGCCCAGGTGCGCAAGGACAAGGACGCCGCCGTCGAAGGCCAGCAGTTCGAGCGGGCCGCGTCGCTGCGCGACCGCGAGAAGGAGCTGCTCGAGCAGCGCTCGGCCAAGGAGACGGAGTGGCGCTCCGAGGGGGTCGACCTGTTCAACGAGGTCTCCGAGGAGTCGATCGCCGAGGTCCTGGCGCTGTGGACCGGCATCCCCGTCTACAAGCTGACCGAAGAGGAGACGGCCAAGCTGCTCCGGATGGAGGAGGAGCTGCACAAGCGCATCGTGGGCCAGCACGACGCCGTGAAGGCGGTGTCGCAGTCGATCCGCCGCACGCGTGCCGGCCTGAAGGACCCGAAGCGCCCGTCCGGCTCCTTCATCTTCCTCGGCCCCTCCGGTGTCGGGAAGACCGAGACCGCCAAGACCCTCGCCGAGTTCCTCTTCGGCGACGAGCACGCGCTCATCCAGCTCGACATGAGCGAGTACATGGAGAAGCACACTGTGTCGCGGCTCGTCGGCTCGCCGCCGGGCTACGTCGGCTACGACGAGGGCGGCCAGCTCACCGAGGCCGTCCGGCGCAA
>JAPSGP010000425.1 GCA_031177445.1 Acidimicrobiia bacterium | reverse complement strand
CGCAGATCGCGAGCGCGCCCGCCTGCTACGTGATCCCTACGCGCTGAGCCCGGACCGTGGCGCCGAGCCCGATCTCGGCAGGGAGTCGGACGTGCACGGCGTCCAGTACGACGGCCAGCTCGGCGGCTGGGTCGCCCCGTTCATGATGGCGACGATCAACACGCGCGTGGTCCGCCGCAGCAACGCCCTCCAGGACTGGGCCTACGGGCGGCGCTTTCGATACCGGGAGGTCATCGGCTTCGGCTCCGGCCCGACCGCCCCCGCCAAGGCGGCGGGTGTCACTGCGGGACTGGCCGCGCTGGTCGGGGGTCTTGCCTTCGGCCCGACCCGTGCCCTGCTGGATCGCCTGTTGCCGTCCGCCGGCGAGGGCCCCAGCGAGAGGACCCGGCAGCGCGGCTCCTTCCGCATGGAGATTCACACGCGCACCGCCAGCGGAGCGCGCTACCTCTGCCGAGTCGGCGCGCAGGGCGATCCGGGCTACGCGGCGACTGCGGTGATGCTCGGCGAGAGCGCCCTGTGCCTCGCGCTCGACGAGGAGCGGCTGCCGAAGCGCGCCGGCGTGCTGACGCCCGCGACGGCGATGGGCACCACGCTCGTCGACCGCCTGAGAGCGGCCGACTTCACCTTCGAAGTCGAGCGCGACAGTCGCTAGACGCCCGCTGCGGTCGTATCCTCGCGAGGGGCCCCCGTAGCTCAGTGGACAGAGCGGCTGCCTTCTAAGCAGCGGGCCGGAGGTTCGAATCCTCCCGGGGGCGCTCACCCGAGCGCCCGTCGTGTCAGCAAACCCGGCTCGAGTCAGGGAGCCGTGGCGACGCCGAGCGAGTTGGCGCCGAGGAACTTCGGCGAACCCTTCTCGTAGTAGACGTCGAGCTCGCTGATCGTGAAGCCCGTGCCCTTGAACAGGTCGACGATCGAGCGGGTCAGGTGGCAGCCGCCGAAGGCGCGTTTCTGGATCGGCTCGAGCCGATGCTGCCAGCGCCGCACCCGCTCGTCGGGAGCGAGCCCGTGCTCGAGGAAGTGCACGGTCCCGCCGGGCCTGAGCACGCGACGCAGCTCGTGCAGGGCCACATGCACGTCGGGGATCGTGCACATCGTCCACGTCGTGAGCGCGGTGTCGCAGCTGTCGTCGGGGAGCGGCAGCGACTGACCGTCCAGGCCCGACCTGCGGATGGGGACGCTCGAGCTCGCGAGGCGCTTGCCCGCGAGCTTCCAACCGGCGTCCGAGGGCTCGATCGCCGCGACGCCGCTGACGGCGTCCGGGTAGAACGGGACGTTGTGCCCTGACCCAAAGCCCACCTCGACGACCTGCCCGTGGAGGCCCTCGCAGACCCGTTGCCGCTGCTCCCGGGCAACCTTCGTCGCGCAGGCCACGTCGACGATGCGGGGCAGGACGTGCTCGGCGTAGATTCCCAACCTCAACCCCTCGATCCGGGTGGCTTCGATCCTAGACCGAGCTGGCGGCCCGACCCGTTCCGGGCCGGCTGGCGTTATAAGTAGGCGGCCATGGCCACCTGCCTCGTCACCGGCGGCGCTGGTTTCCTCGGGTCACACCTCTGCGACCACCTGCTCGAGCGCGGGCACCGCGTGATCTGCGTCGACAACCTCGAGACCGGCTCGCTCGAGAACATCAGCCACATTCGCGACGGGGCGTTTCGGTTCGCGATGCTCGACATCACCGAGCACTACGAGATCGACGAGCCGGTCGACTTCGTCTACCACATGGCCTCGCCGGCGAGCCCGATCGACTACGCCCGGCTGCCGCTGCACACGCTGAAGGTCGGGGCCTACGGCACCCACAACTCGCTGGGGCTCGCGAAGGCGAAGCGCGCACGCTTCCTGCTCGCCTCGACCTCCGAGGTCTACGGCGACCCGCAGGTGCACCCCCAGCCCGAGAGCTACTGGGGCAACGTCAACCCGATCGGGCCACGCGGCGTGTACGACGAGGCCAAGCGCTACGCCGAGGCGCTGACCATGGCGTACTTCCGACAGCAGGGAGTGGACACCTGCATCGCGCGGATCTTCAACACCTTCGGCCCCAGGATGAGGCCGCACGACGGCCGCGCCGTGCCCACGTTCCTGCGCCAGGCGCTCGCGGACAAGCCCGTGACCGTCTTCGGCGATGGCACCCAGACGCGCAGCTTCTGCTACGTCGACGACATGGTGCGCGGCCTGGTCCGCCTCGCCGACTCGGGCGTCCACGAGCCGGTGAACCTCGGCAATCCCGACGAGATGCCACTTCTCGAGATGGCGCAGCTGATCGTCGAGCTCACCGAGTCACGCTCGGAGATCGTGTTCGAGGCGCTTCCGATCGACGATCCGAAGGTCCGCCAGCCGGACGTCTCGCGCGCGAGCGACCTTCTCGGTTGGCGGCCGGAGATGAGCTGCCGCGAGGGCCTCCGCAAGACGATCGAGAGCGCGATCAAGGGGCTTGAGCGGACGCCGACGCTCTAGCGCCGGGTACTAGGCTCCGTCGAGGCGATGAGCTCGTCCGAAGCCAAGAACCTCGAACGAATCTCGAAGGCGATCGATCACCACGACGCAACGTGCGAGTACCCGGCGGTCGCCGTGGCGATGAACCCCTTCGAGGTCGAGCGCCTTGGCTGGGACTCGATTCGGGGGCTGCCGATCCACGGCGATCCCGAGATCGGCACCGGCGCGTTTCGAATCGTGTGCGCGCGCGAGGAGCGCGAGCCCGAGGAGGAGCCAGTCGAGGCGGTGGCCGAGCAGACGGTGCCGGTAGAGGTCACTCCGGCACGCTGAGGCTCCGTCCGACCTTTCGGCGTTCATCTCTCGGGCGTTCCGGGCGAGGGGAGCGCCCTGACCGTCTTCTCGAGACGGCCGTGACGGCGCTCGCAGCCGGCCTGCTCGCGGTCGGATGCGGCGCTGACGAGCCGAGCACCGGCAGCGCTCCCGCGACGCGGTTCGAGCAGGCCCTCGAGCTGGTGGGCGAGGGGGTCGCACCCTCGGGCACCGGGTACGGCTGGATCGACGTGCGCTCGGGCCGTGACGCGAA
>JAPSGP010000022.1 GCA_031177445.1 Acidimicrobiia bacterium | reverse complement strand
GGTGCCGGTCTGGGAGGGCTGACGTGCATGGACGATGTATCAGCGTGGATTCTCGCTGCACGGCCAGCAGATCACGACGAAAACGACGTGCGCGTGGTAGCCGAAGCGAAACGTGCACGCTGGCGACTCGCCGAGCACACCTTGAGGGCCAGCACCGGCTCGACAGGCGAGCTCGGCGCTCGCGACCTCGACGCTGATTGGCGAGGACGCGGCGAGCGACGCCAAGCAGCCATGGTCGCGTGCCGTCCGGGCGCGGGACATCTTCGAAACGACGCCACGCAACTAGGAAGGTCTCGGCCACGACGTCGCCGGCATCGTGTGGGCTGGGAGCTCGCCGGAGGGCATAGCCGAGGACGTCGCTCAAGTACCTGTCGTATATGGCACGGAAGGCGTCCTCGCGGGAGCGAGCGTCCTCGGCCCCCTGCTATTTCGCCCCTTCGCGTCGGGCGCGTGGACTTTCTCTCTGGGACCCTCTCGGTCGCCGAACAGTTGACTCGCGGTGCCGGCGGGCGGATGGTGCTCAGTGCCCCGAAGTCCCAGGCCGGCCGGCGCACGCTCGCGCTGCCGAAGCCGCTCCTCGAGCTCCTGAGCACCCACCTCGCCCGTCGAGGCCTCACCGGAGCACAGCCTGACGAGCTCATGTTCGTGGCGCCCGACGGAGGATCCCTGCACTACTCGAACTGGCGCCACCGGGTGTGGGAACCCGCGATCAAGACGGCCAAGCTCCACGGCCTTTCGTTCCACGACCTGCGCCGGGCGTCGGCGACGGTGATGGTGCTGTCCGGCGTCGACCTCAAGACCGCACAGACGCGACTCGGGCACTCGACACCCACGCTCACGCTCGGTATCTATGCGCAGGTAACCGATGCCGCCGACCGAGCTGCGGCCGATGCGCTCGGTGAGCACTGGATCGGCGCGCGCCATGATCGCGTCACCGGCGGAGACGGGCGGACGCGGGCCCCGGCCTCTCTAGCGCCCTGACCTGCAGATACCCGGTGGGCGCTGCAGGCCTCGAACCTGCGACCTCCGCCTTGTAAGGGCGGCGCTCTCGCCAACTGAGCTAAGCGCCCGGGCGAATCACGTTAGCGAGGACGTGCCCGGCGCGGTCCCCCGCATCTCGTTTACGCCCTTGAGTCATCGCCTTCCCGCGACGGGACAGTGCGCGCCGCCACGAGTGCGCCCAGCAGTGCCAGCATGGCCGCCACACTGAGGCCGACTTGCGCTGCCTCGTCGAACGACCGGACTGCATCGTGCGCCAGGCGCGGCCCGGAGGCCCCGCCGAGGGTGCTCGCGGCTCGGATCGCCCCACCCAGTGATTGCTCCGCCGCCGACGTGACGGCAGCCGATGCCCCCGAAAGCCCGCGCTGGACCCGTGACGTGTAGACCGCGGCGAAGATGCTGCCGATGATGGCGACACCGAACGCGCCCCCGACCTGGCGCGTGATCTGGTTGACGGACGATCCGTCGCCGGCTTTCGCCACCGGGAGCGCGTTGACTACCGCGGTCGTGGCCGGAGCCATGACCGCAGCCCACCCGACGGAATACAGACCCGTGCCGGCGAGCACGAGCCCGTAGCCGCCGACCTCACCCAGCAACGACAGGACTGCCAGGCCGATCGCCATGAGGACGAGGCCGCACGTGAGCGCCTGCCGGACCCCGAAACGAGCCGTCACGCGTGCGCTGAACGGCGAGAGCACGGCGAAGATCAACCCGAACGGGAGCATGGCGAGGCCGACGACGAGGATGGACCTTCGCTGCACGTACTGCAGGTACTGCGGCAGCAGGAAGAAGATGCCGAAGAACGTCAGGTACACGAGAAAGATCGCCAGCCCGCCGCCGATGACGGCGGGATGCCGGAACACGCGGACGTCGAACATCGGATCCGGCGTTCGGAGCTCCCACGCGATGAAGCACGCCACGACGACTGCGCCGATGACGAGTGCGGCCACGATCGACGGTTCGAGCCATCCGTGGTCTGGCCCTTCGATGACGCCATAGAGCAACACCGCCAAGCCGCCCACCGACAGCACCGCGCCAACGATGTCGAGACGCGGTCCGCCGGGCTTGCGCGATGTCGGGACGAGCACGAGCCCGGCCACGATGCCCACCACAGTCACCGGCACGTTCACGAGGAAGACCGACCCCCACCAGAAGCGATCCAGCAACACGCCGCCGGCCACGGGGCCGAGCGCGATCCCGCCGCCGGCCACCCCCGCCCAGATCGCGATCGCGCGCGGGCGTTCAGTAACAGGGAAGATGACCGCCAGGATCGAGAGCGCCGGTGGCATGAGGAGTGCGGCGCCGAGACCCATCAGGACGCGCGTTCCGATGAGGATGCCGGGCGAGGTGGCGAACGAAGCCAGCAGCGATCCCAGCCCGAACACCGCAAAGCCGGTGAGGAAGATCCCTCGCCGGCCGAAGCGGTCGGCCAGTCCCCCACCGAACAGCACGAACCCGGCGAGCACGATGAGATAGGCGTCGATGATCCACTGGAGATCGGAGTTCGACGCGTCGAGGTCGTCGACGATCGACGGGAGCGCGACGTTCACGATCGTGGCGTCGATGGCGCTGACGAAGATCGCCAGCGACAGCACCAACATCGCCCACCAGCGGAGCCGGTACAGCTCGGTGTCGGGCGCGGTCGTCTCGGCCGGATGTGCCGGTGCGGGATGCTCCACGCTGATCCTTGCTCGTGATCCGCCGCCGAAGCGTCGGGGAAGCTAGCTCAGCGGACGAAGGCAACCGCCTGGTCGCCGTGATGGTCGTGCCCCGGCGTCGGTTGTCGAAACATGCCGACCCCGGCGATCACGAGTGCGATCACCAGGAGCCCGGCTCCGAGCGGGGTCCGCAACCGCTGTCCGGAGGGGAAGTTCTTCTCGGCCGCCATGACGGCCCCGACCAGGAGCATCCACCCGATGCTGAACGTACCGATCGCGAGCAAGACCAGCATGAGCGTCCAGCAGCATCCGACGCAGAAGATCCCGTGCTGGACACCGATGTTGAGCGATTGCCGGTACTCGTTGCCGCCTCGCCAGCGCTGGATCAGGAACATGCGCGGTGAACGGCACTCGCGCTGGCATCGGTACTTGAGCCGGCTGAACTGGTAGGCACCCGCAAGGGCGAACGTGGCTGCGGCGATCATCCACTCGTTGTCGTCGAGCCAACTTGCGTGCTCGACGAAGGTGTGCACCCCGAGATCTGCGCCGTACACGAGGAATCCGAAACCGATCCAGACCACGAGGTATCCGACGAGCAGGAGCGCCAGGAGCTGCGCCCGCGCCTCGCGACTGCGGGTCATGCCCGCGAACATGACCACGAGCGGGATGGTCGTCGGAAGCATCATCGCCGCCACCATGACGGCCCACCCTGTGATCAGCAGCACCACCACGAGCGGGTCGTCGACGCTGATTCGATCGAGCTCAGCATGGTCGAGATACGCCCCGTACTGCGACCGCTCCCATACGAACAGCGTCAGCCACGCGGCGAGCGCCAGCGCGCCGACAGCGACCGCCGGCGCCCGGCGCCCTCTCGCGACCGTGATCGTTGACACCTGGCAGTCCGCCGAGCTCAGGCAGCGTGCTCGAAGAGGAAGTCCCCCTGGATGGCGTTCCGCCCCGAGATGTCGAGCGAGATCCCGAGCGGCTTCGAGTCCACCTTGTACGACTTCGACTTTGCGATGTACGCGGGTGACCCGGGAATCGTCGAGAACGCTGTATCCGACATCACCATGGGCTTCTCGGTCGCGCCCATGATCGACTCGATCTCGCCGCTCACGACGTCGCCCGCCTTGAAGCTGCCCTCACCCTCGCTGACGGTGAAGACGATCGGCACGCGCTGGACGTCGACGACCTCACCGATGAGCCCGGCGAAGTCGGCCACCGGGCCGCCCGCCTTCCCGGTGAAGACTTCAAGCAGGGCGTCCTCTTGCTCCTTGGACGCGTTCTCGTCCATGAACATCTGGACGCGCCAGTTGCCGGCGGTGACGTTGCCAGGGATGTCGGCCATCATCGCGATCGTCAGGCCGGTCACGTCGACACCGCTGGCCGTTCCCGAATCGAAGTGATAGGCGAGCGCGCCTTGGCAGCGTCCGCCGTCGGGATCGTGCGCCGCCCAGCACGGACAGATGACGTTGCAGGTGCAGACCTCGAGGACCCGTCCTTGCAACTGATAGGCCATGGCGCCCCCTCTCGTTGCCCTACGCCGTCGGGCCATGTGCAGCGACGCTCAGGCGGGATTACTTCGCCTCGGCGACGCGGGCACGGCCGGCCCAACTCGCAGTATCTGCTCGCGCCGTGGTGCTGGCAACGGGGGGAAACGGCCAGCCCGGCGAAACCAGCCGATCGGACAGGGCCCTCGCTGCGCTCCGGGAATCGAGCGTGCGCCGACGCCGGCAGGCGAAGGCGATCGACCGCCGGCAGGCCGGGGCTCGCTCGGGGGCGCCGGGGGGATTGCGCCCCGTCTCGTTGCCCCGGCCCGCCGTTCGCGGTGACCTGTTGGTGTGCTCCGGCAGCCGACGCGCCACCTGGCGCCGTAGCTTGCGCTTTCGTGGGTGAACGTGGGCTGAGAACCGCGTCGGTGCTGCTCTCAGCCCGCGTTCACGACTACGCGCTCTGGGAGACGAGCCGGCCCCACTCGTCGTAGACCGGCTCGGGCGGCCGTACCTTCGGCGGCCGACCCCGCTTGCGCTTCTGGGCCAGCACCTTGCCGTTGGCGATCAGCTCCCCACCCCAGACGCCCCACGGCTCGTGCCGCTCGAGCGCAGCCTCCAGGCAGGCCTCGCGCACCGGGCACGCCCGGCAGAAGGCCTTCGCCCGCAGGATGTCGTCGAGCTGCTCCGAGAAGAACAGCTCCACGAGCGACGCGGAGCCGTCGCGACATCGGGCGTCGAGTCGCCAGGACTCGTCTTTGAGGTCCAACTCGATGGCGAACATTGCGCTGCTTCCCCTGTCCTTCGGTTTCGAGTGCTGGTTCTGGTTGGTGGCTGGTTCTCCGTTGGGTCGGCGGGCCGGAATGCAGAAAGGCCGCCGGGGGTGCCCCGGCGGCCTGGTGGTGGTCTTGCGGTAGCTGGAGGGCTACGGCGAGGTCACTCGAAGCCGCCGGGGCTCGGGCTTGTGGTCGATGGTGGTCACACCAAGGTGGTTGGGAATGACCGACCACGAGCCCGATGCCGGCATCACGCAGGCGAAGGCCATCCGGGCGCGCGGAACACCGACGACTGCTGCCTGCTGGCACTGCGTCGGATAGCTCGCCATTGGATGGGTCCTCATGCTCGAAACCTGCGCTTGCGGCTGCGAAGCGTTCGAACAGGCTACACGCTCGAGCGCCCCGATCAAGTCATTTAGCGGGAGGACGCGGATGGCTCAGGGAGGTCGCGCCAATTTGGCCCGCTCGGCCAGGAACTCCTGCTCGGCGGCGTTGTCGCTGAGCGCCAGTGCGTCCCGATAGGCCTCGGCGGCCTCGGCATCGCGCCCGAGCCGGTGGAGCAGGTCCGCCTTCGTCGAGGGCAGGTACCGATAGCCGGCCAGTCGGCCGTCGCGCTCGAGCACTTCGACCTCGGCCAGCGCGGCCTCGGGCCCGTCGACCATCGACACCGCGACCGCACGGTTGAGCGCGACGACAGGGGACGGCCAGATCCGCAGCAGCTCTCCGTACAGGGTGAGGATCTGTGGCCAGTCGGTCTCCGCGTAGCTTGGGGCCTGCGCGTGCAGCGCGGCGATCGCCGCCTGCAGGGTGAAGCGGCCCGGCGGTCCCGACTTGAGCGCGGCGACGACGAGCTGGTCGGCCTCGGCGATCAGCTCGCGGTCCCACGCGGCGCGGTCCTGCTCTTCGAGCCGCAACAGCCGGCCATTGGTGTCCGTACGTGTCGCGCGGCGCGCCTCGTGGACGAGCAGCAGCGCGAGCAGCCCTGCGACCTCCCGCTCGACGGGCAGCAGCTGTCGCAACATGCGCGCCAGATCGAGCGCGCGGCCGGTGAGCTCGTCGCGCACGAGGTCGATGCCCGACGGCGCGGTGTGCCCGGTGGCGTACAGCAGGTGAATGACGGTTAGCACCGCATCCAGGCGCTGAGGCAGATCACCGACTGATGGCACGGCGTAGGGAATGCGGGCAGCCGTGATCTTCTTCTTGGCGCGCGTCAACCGCGCGGCCATCGTCGACTCCGACACGAGAAACGCTTGCGCGATGTCGGGCGTCGCCACGCCGCACACCAGTCTCAAGGTGAGGGCGACTTGCGCTTCTTCGGCGAGCGCGGGATGGCAGCAGATGAAGATCAGGCGAAGTCGGTCGTCGGGAATCATGCCGGGGTCGGGCTCGAGCCTCTCTGGCGCGTCGGGCTCGAGCAGCAGCGGGAGCTTGGTTGCGAGCGTCTCCTGGCGGCGCATCATGTTGAGCGACTGATGGCGCGCGACCGTCGTCAGCCACGCGCCGGGCCGGTCGGGCACTCCGTCGCGCGCCCAGGTCTCGAGCGCTCTGATGTATGCCTCCTGCACGGCCTCCTCGGCGGCGTCGAGATCTCGCGTCACGCGCACCGTCGCCGCGAGCACGTACGCCCACTCACGACGGTGCGCGTCGGCGACCGCCCCTTCGACGTCGGTCAGCTCGCCTCCACGATCTCGAAGCCGATCAGCGGCCTGACCTCGACGGTGCCGTGGACGTTCGCCGCCAGCTTGGCCAGCGCCAGTGCGTGGTCGAGGTCTCGTGCTTCGAGCACGAACGCTCCCGCCAGCGCTTCCTTGGTCTCGATGAACGGACCATCGGTCACCAGGTCGCCGCGGATCGTGGTCGCGGTTCCGGGCTCATCCCAAGCGATCCCGGCGACGATCCGCCCGCCCTGTTCGGCGATCCGCTCAGGCAGCTCGATGCGTGCCTGCATGCCTTCTGGCGAAATGTCATTCGGCCAGCCGGGTGTCATCTGCTCGAAGATGAGCACGGCGTACTGAGCCATCACGCCTCCACCTTGCGCTGGTAGTTCACGGCGACGACGCCATTCTCGTACCGCTTCAGGTCGGTGAGCTCGAAGTCCTGGCGGTTGATTCCAGTCGCGAACAGGGGCTTCCCCTCGCCCAGGAGCACAGGGTGCACGTAAAGCTGGTATTCGTCGATCAGATCTGCGCGCGCGAGGGCCTGGACGACGCTGGCGCTGCCCTGGATGTTGATGGCATTCCCGGGTTGTCGCTTCAGTTCCCGGATCTCGTCCTCCAGGCCTTCATGCACGACTCGCGTGTCCTTCCACTCCGCATTCTCGAGGGTCTTGGAGAGCACCAGCTTGGGCGACTCGTTAAGCGCCCGAATGATCCGGGGGTCCTCCTTCCCCTCGGACGGCTTCAGTTCGTCGCCCTCGTCGTAGGGAAGGGCGCTCGGCCAGTACTCGGCGAAGATCTCGTACGTCACGCGGCCGAAGACGAACATGCCCCTGCGACTCATGTCGGTCGCGATGTCTTCCTGCATCTTCGGGTCGAACCCCTCGGCCACCCAACTGATGTCCTCGTCGGGACCGACCATGTAACCGTCGAGGGTCACGAACGTGGACGCGACCACGCTCCGGCCTGAACTCTCGGTTCCACTCTGTCGTTCCCGCGCACGCTCCGTGGCCATGGCAGGCGCCTCCGTCGGTCGTCGTTCGAGCCGCGGTTCACGGCTCCTTCTACCCTCCGACACGTGGGCCCGGCCGAAATCGACAGCGGCGGGAAGAAACCGCGCGAGCCACGGCTCCTTTAGGCTGCAGCCGGGCATGACCGTGACCGGAACCACACCGGACCTGGCCGATCTTCCGGCGCTCCTCGAGCGCCAGCGAGCCGACGGCTGGCACGAGGGCGCGCAGTGCTACGTGTCGCTCCGGGGCGAGGTGCTGCTCGACGTCGCGGTCGGCGAGAGCCGCCCGGGCCAGACCCTCGATCCCTCTGACCTCATGCTCCTGTACTCGGCAGGAAAGCCGGCGACGGTCGTGGCGATTCTGCAGCTGTGGGAGCGCGGCCTCCTCGGGCTCGACGACCGCGTCGCGGAGTACATCGATGGCTGGGGTGGCGGCAAGGAACGCTGCACGATCCGTCACGTCCTCACCCACACTGGTGGCTTCCCGACCGTCGGCTTCAAGATCTTCGACAAGGACCTGACCTACGACGAGGAGATCGCGCGCATCGCCACGTGGCGGGCCGAGTGGGAGCCCGGCACCGCGGCCGCCTACCACCCCTCGAGCGGCTGGAAGGTGCTGGGCAAGATCGTCGAGGTCGTCGACGGACGCCCGATCGACCGCTACTTGCGGGACGAGGTGTTCACGCCCGTCGGGATGGCCGACTCCCATCTCGGCATCCCGATCGACGAGCAGCGTGGGCTCGGTGACCGCCTCGCACCCGTCTACTGGCGCGGGCACATGATGCCGTCGTTCTCCCGGGAGGACGGTTCCTTCCGGATGACCGAGTACCGCGTCGACGAGATCCACAACGAGCCCTGGCACATCGCCAAGGCGGAGCCGGGTGGCGGCATGCGAGCGCCGGCGCGCGAGCTCGGCTGGCTCTACGAGTCGCTGCTCGGGTTCCGGTCGCCGGTCCTCGAGCCCCGAACGGTCGAGGTGATGGGCAGCGTGCACCGCTACGGCCTGAAGGACAGGCTGCTGCGGCGCAACATCCCGTGGGGGCTGGGCGTGCAAGTGGCCTTCACCGGCGGGACCGGTCACCGCGCCTACGGGCACGGCGGCATGGCGTCGTCACGTGGGCTCGCCGATCCCGAGTTCGGCCTCGTCATGGTCGTGGTGTCGAACGGCCTGGCCGATTTCCTCGCCGCCGAGCAACGTCTCTTCCAGGTGACCGACGCGGTGTACTCCGCGCTCGGCGACGACGTTGCCCGGACGCGCCAGCGCGCGGTCCCGATCGAGGAGCTCTACGGCTTCAGCACCTGAGCGGCGCCACGCGGGTCACGGATGAGATCGAGCATTTGCGCGTGCACCGCCGGCGAAGCCGCGACAATGTCGCCCGAGTCCAACCACGCCTGATCGTCACCGCCCCAGTCGGTGACCACTCCCCCGGCCTCGCGTACGAGCAACGCACCTGCGGCGACGTCCCACGGCCCCAGGGCTTGCTCGAAGTACCCGTCGAAGACCCCGGCCGCGGTCCAGGCGAGGTCGAGGCTCGCCGAGCCGGCCCGCCGCAGGTCCTCGAACGCGCGCAGCGCGGACTCGAACACCGGCAGGTACGCCGCCAACCGTTCGGCCTTGACCCGGAACGGGAACCCGGTCGCGCAGATCGCCTGTGACGGCTCGCGTGCGCTGACGGAGAGCGGCACGCCGTCGGCGCGCGCGCCACCACCCGCGCGAGCCGTGAACGTGGTGCCGAGCAGGGGCGCGTGGACCACACCGACGAGCGGTGAGCCGTGCTGCACGAGTGCGACGGACACACCCACGATCGGGAACCCGTGCAGGAAGTTCGCCGTGCCGTCGAGGGGATCGACGAGCCAGCCGACGTCGCCGCGCTCGCCACCCTCTTCCTCGCCGAACACCGGGATCCCGGGCGCCAGCGCGGCGAGCGCGCCGCGCACCGCGTGCTCGCTCGCGGTGTCGACCTCGCTCACCCAGTCGCCCGGTCCCTTCTGGCGCGGCGCGACCGTGGCGCGAAAGCGTGCCCGCACGATCTCGCCTCCGGCGCGTGCCGCTTGCTCGGCGGTCGACAACAGATGTACACGGTCGAGCAACGTCTCGCTCACGCGCCCACCGCAGGACGGAGGCGGTCGAGCAGCTCGGGCGTGGCGGCGGCAATGACCTGCCGGCGGGCGCTCGGATCGGTGACGGCGAGCTCGCGCCCGCGCGCGTCGGCAACGGCAGCGCCGGCCTCCTGGCAGATGAGCATCCCGCCGAGGTAGTCCCACGGACCGGCGAAGCTCCCGCTCGCCAATGACGCGTCGAGCGCGCCCGACGCGACCTCGCACAACTCGAGTGCGCCCGATCCCAACGCCCGGAACTGCTTCCAAGGCAGGACGTGCGCCGGCAGCCCCTGCACCGTGACGACCGAGGCCTCGACCCGCTCGACGGCTGACGGCGCGAGCGCGATCCCATCGCGCCAGGCACCCTTGCCGCGGATGGCGATGTTCCTCTGGCCCGTGACCTGGTTGGCCACCAGCGCGCAGAGCGGGCCGTCGGCGTCGCACGCGCAGAGCGAGATCGACCAGTACGGGATGCCACGCGAGCAGTTGGTCGAGCCGTCGACCGGGTCCAGCACCACGGTGATCGACGCGTCGGCGGGGCCGGTCCGGCCCGACTCCTCGCTCACGACCGCCACACCCGCCGGATGGAGCACGGCCAGTACCGCGGCGTCGGCGACGAGATCGAGCGCGTACTGACCGGGCACCTCGGTGCGCCCGCGCAGGTCGGCGGGCGCGATCCCACGGATGGCGCGCGCCTGGGCGTCGGCCGCGCGCTCGAACAGCCCGAGGAGCTCGTCCGGGGTCACCGGCGCACGATCTCCACGAGGGCGTTGTAATCGGGGACGCCCGACGCGTCGTCGTGCGGGCCACCCGCGAGCAGCACATTCCCTTCGGGGAAGAAGACCTGGACGTTGCCGGGTCGGAGCTGCGCCCGCTGTACTCGCGCCGGGAGCTCGCCGTGTGCCGACCGCACCGTCACGGGCGCGCCGTCGGAGAGGCCGAGACGGTCGGCGTCGATCGCCGACATGAGGAGCGCATCGCGCCGCGCACCGGTCAGCGGGTCCCGGTTCGCGAATCGCATGGTGTTGAACTGCTTGCCCCGGCGGGTGCTGAGGCGAAACCGATCGCCGGCCGCGGTGTCCGCCGGTGGCCGCACGACCTCGAACCTCGCGTTGCCGTCCGAGGTCGGGAACCGCCCTCCTTCGCACAGGCGCTCGCCGCCCCACTGCACCTGGTCGCCGGTGTCGTGTAGGCGCTCGACACCGGAGTACAGCGGCACCACGCGAGCAATCTCTTCCCGCACCGCCTGTCCCGATTCGAAGCGCACGAGATGGGCCCGGTCGGGATCGGTGCGCGCCGCGACCTCGGCGAAGATCTCCCATTCGCTGCGAGCCTCACCCACTCGAGTCCCGGCGATCTCGGGGCTGAAGACGATCCTGCGCTCGGTGGTCGTCTCCGTGCCGCCGTCCCGCTGTTCGTACCGGGTCGCCGCCGGCAGGAGCACGACGGTGTCGGCCGGATCGACGAGCATCTGGCTCGACACGACGATGTCCTGATGGACGCGCAGCGGCACGCGAGCAAGCGACTGCTCGACGAGGCCGGGGTCGGGCAGCACGTCGAGGAAGTTCCCGCCGCTCGAGTAGAGCACGTCGAGCTCGCCGCGGTGTGCGGCCGCGATCATGTCGGCAGCCGAGAGGCCGGCGCGGTCTGGCACCGCGAACCCGTACGCGTCGCTGAGCGCGGCCGCCGTCTCTGGGGTTATTGGAACGCTCCCGGGCAGCGTGGTCGCGTAGGCCCCCATCTCGGCGCCGCCCTGCACGCCCGAGTGCCCACGAATGGGCATGAGCCCGGCGCCCGTCCGACCGATGTTGCCGCGCGCGAGCGCGAGGTTGACGATGGCGGCGACGTTGTCGGAACCGTGCTCGTGCTGCGTGATACCCATCGACCAGACGAGCACCGCGCTCGGCGCCGCCGCGTACAGGCGCGCGAACCTCGTCATGTCATCGCGAGTGGCACCCGAGGCCCGCTCGAGCTCGTCCCACGACAGCTCCTCCAGCATCGTCGCGAGCGCGGCAAACCCGGTCGTGTGGTCGGCGACGAAGCGGTCGTCGATGCCGCCCATCCCGAGGAGCGCCTTGAGCACACCGTCGAGGAAGGCGACGTCACCGCCGGTGTGCACCCCGAAGAACTCGTCGGTCATCTTCGTGCCGAAGAGCGCGCTCTCGACGTTGCTCGGCACCCAGTACCGATCGAGGCCAGGCTCCCGAACCGGGTTCACGACGAACACCTTCGCTCCCCGCTTGCGCGCAAGGTAGAGGTACTTCATGAAGACCGGCTGTGCGTTCGCCACGTTGCTGCCGAACAGCACGATGAGCGCGGAGTCGATGACGTCGGTGTACGACACCGTCGTCGCCCCGACGCCGAGCATCCGCTTGAGCACCACCGTCGACGGCGCGTGGCACACCCGGGCGGCATTGTCGACGTTCGCGCTCCCGAGGAACCGCGTCATCTTCTGCGCGACGTAGTACGCCTCGTTGGTCAGGCCGCGCGCCGTGAGGTACAGGGCAAAGCGGTCGGGCTCGGTACTGCGTAGCCGGTTCGCAACCAGGTTGAGCACCTCGTCCCAAGTGATCCGGCGAAAGCCCGTTTCGCCACGGTGCCGCACCATCGGGACCGGCAAGCGGCCGAGGTCGCGCAGCTCCTTCCCGCTCATCCGTCGCAAGCGCTCCACGTCGGCGAGTACCGCGGGATCGAGCGCGCCCATCGTGTTGACCTTCAGCAGGTTCAGCCGCGTGGTGCAGAGATGCACACCGGAGATCGTCCAGTCGTGGAACCCGGCGACACCGAGCGCGCATCCATCGCACACCCCCTTGCGGAGGATGCGCCACCCGTACCGGAGGTTGCGCCGGTTCTCCCAGATCGTTTTGACGATCTCCTTGTAGTGATTGGGCTTGGTCTCGCCCAGCCCGTACGGCTTGAACCCGACCCAGAGGTCGCGACGCCAGCGGCGTGGCGCCCGCACACTCCCGCGTTCGCGTCGCACCACGTTCAGCACTCGAGCTCGATGCGCTCGGGATGCGAGTAGACGATGAACCGCTCGCCGCGCAGGAAGCCGACGACCGTCTGACCCAACCGTTGCCCAGCCTCGATCGCCAGGCTCGACGGCGCCGACACCGCGCACAGGATCGGGACGCCGGCGACCGCCGCCTTCTGCACGATCTCGAAGCTCATCCGCCCGGACACGAGCAGGAGGCGGTCGGCGAGGGGGAGTTGCTGCTCCCGTGCTGCGTTCCCGACGAGCTTGTCCACCGCGTTGTGGCGGCCGACATCCTCTCGCAGGACACGGAGACCGCCGTGGACGTCGAAGCACGCCGCCGCGTGGAGCCCACCGGTGGTGTCGAAGACGGTCTGGGCGTCGCGCAACAGGCTGGGGAGCTTCACCAGCACCGATCGAGACACCGTCATCCTCGATCGAACCGGCTCGCACTCGATCTCGATCTGATCGAGCGTGGCCTTCCCACACAGGCCGCAGCTCGCGTTGGCGACGAACTGGCGGCCGTGCTCCTCGAGGTCGATCGGGCGCTGCACTCGTACTGTGACCTCGTTGTACTCCTGCGGCCGCTCGCCCTGCACGCAGTACGCCACTTCGGCGATGTCGTCGGCGGCGCGCACCACTCCTTCGGTGATGCAGAACCCGACCGCGAGATCGAAGTCGTCGCCGGGGGTGCGCATCGTGACCGCGAGCGGCTGCGGCTCCTGGCCGGGACCGTGCACCCGGATCGCCATCGGCTCCTCCGTGACGAGCCGGTCGGGCCGCTCGACGGAGCGATCACCGTCGACCTCCCGGACGCGAGCGACGGTCGTCGGTCGTCGCACCGCGCCGTCTCCCATCAAGGCGAGGCTACCGCCCGAGGTCGAGACCGAATCGTGCCAGGTCTTCGGGCGTGTCGAGATCCGCGAGCGCGTGCGCGGGCGCGACCCTTCGCCACTCTGCCTCGGGCACGTCGTGCACTTCGGAGGCGTCGAGCAGCGCGATGAGTGACCGCTCGCCTTGCACCAGGAGCTGCGCCGCGAGGTCGAGCGCGTCCGGGCCGTAACGCGCACAGCACTGTTGACGGCGAGAACCGGCGACCGGCACCACGATGCCGTCTTCCGGCCGGTGCGCGAGGAGCTCGAGCAGCGGTCGATCGACGAACGGGAGGTCGACGGCAAGCAGCAGTGCGGACCCGGTGTGGCCGCGTTCACGGAGCGCGGTCGCTCCGGCTACCAGCGCGGCCAGTGGGCCGCCGCCGGGAGGATCTTCCCGCGCTGCCGGGAGGTTGCTGTATCCGGGCCCCACCTCGAGGGCGGGCGCGCACGTCGTGCTGAGGACGCGCGCTGCACGATCCGCGAGACGCTCGCCGTTGACAGCCAGCGTCGCCTTGTCACGCCCGAGGCGTCGACTGGCGCCCCCGGTGAGGAGCAGGCCCGCCACCACCTGCCTGACGGTATCGTCCCGCAGGTGGACGAAGCTGCGATGCGCGCGCGGTTCGCGGCGGCACGGGTCGCTCGCTTGGCGACCGTGCGGCCCGATGGCAGCCCCCACATCGTGCCGATCTGCTTTGCCCTGCTCGCCGAGGCGTCGGGCGACGTCATCGTGTCTGCGACCGACGACAAGCCGAAGACCACGTACTCGCTCCAGAGATTGAAGAACGTCATCACCACGCCTGCGGCCACCCTCCTCGTCGACCACTACGAAGAGGAATGGGGCCGCGTGTGGTGGATCCGTGTCGATGGTGACGGGCGTGTCATCGAGGGAGGCAGCGGACACGACCGTGCGGTCGCTGCGCTCAAGGCCAAGTACGAGCAATACCAGCGAATCGCCCTTCCGGGCGCGGTGCTGGCGATCGACGTGCGCCGTTGGCGCGGGTGGGCCTACGACGAATCGGGCTGAGGCGTCGGACGGCGCGCCGGCAACTCGCTCTGCAGGTGGTAGCCGATCACCTTCCAGGCGCTGTCACGCAGCGCCAACCGCACCTGGTTCTGCACGGTCTCACCATCCCGCAGGTGCACGCGGGTGCGGACTTCGGCGAGCTCGAAGGCGACGAGCTCCTCGTCGACGTGGACCTCGCGAACCAACGACATCAGCGATCGCTGATCGGCGTACGCCTGTTCCTTCGCGGCGATGAATTCGCCGCGCGAGCGGCTGTCACGGAGCTCGGTTCCCGACAGCGTCCACAGCGCGTCGAAATCGAGGCGATCCCACGCGTGCTCGTACGCGATCGCGACGTCTCCCGGACTGGGGCCGGGGTCGAGCGCGATGACGACCACGAGCGCGAGGACGAGCGCCACCACGATGATGGCGATACCGACTGCGATCATGCGGGCGGCGGCTGCTACTTCCCGGCGGAGACCGATTCGATCTCGCCGGCGAGCTCGAGATCCTTCTCGGTGATGCCGCCCTGGTCGTGGGTGGAGAGCGCGACCTGCACCTTGCGCCACCGGATGTCGAGGTCGGGATGATGGTTCGCCTTCTCGGCCAGGAAGCCGACCCGAGTCACGAACGCGATCGCCGCCGGGAACGAGGCGAGCTCGTAAGTCTTCACGATCTCGTCGCCGGATCGCTCCCATCCCGGGAGGCCGCCGAGGCCCTGACGCACCTGTTCTTCGGAGAGCACAGCCATGGCCCCATTGTGGCAATGACGGTCAGCCGCCGACGCACCCGGCGGCGATGGGACCACGGCAACCCCGGGACGAACACTTGTACCCCAAACAGGTGTTCGAATAGCATCGGCGGCGTGGTTCGGGACGATTTCCGCTGGCAGACGGCCGGCGGCGGGCAGCCCACGCTCTTCGACCTCCCCGAGCGCGAGATCGGCACCGGCGAGTTCCGCGGCCTCGAGTTCCTCCACGTCCGGGCGAAGAAGATCATCAACGAGATCGGCCCGAAATCCCCCGTCCCCTTCCGCTACACGATCAACGCGTACCGGGGCTGCAGCCATGCCTGCCTGTACTGCTTTGCTCGGCCGACGCACGAGTACCTGGGGCTCGATCCCGCGAGCGACTTCGACCGCGTCATCGTCGTCAAGACCAATGCGATCGAGCGGCTGCGCGCCGAGCTGGCGCCGAGCCGGTGGCGCGGCGAGCACATCGCGATGGGAACGAACACCGATCCCTACCAGCGCGCCGAAGGGAAGTATCGCTTGACCCGCGGCATCGTCGAGGTGCTCGGAGAGACACGCAACCCGTTCTCGATCCTCACCAAGGGAACGCTGGTGCTGCGCGACCTCGACGTGCTCGTCGAGGCGGCGAAGCGCACGCACGTCGAGCTGTGCTTCTCGATCGGCACGCTCGACGCCGACGTCTGGCGCATCACCGAACCCGGCACTCCCCACCCGCGGCGCCGGGTCGAGGCGGTGGCCCGGCTGAACGAGGCGGGGATTCCGTGCGGCGTGCTCGTCGCCCCAATCCTCCCGGGCCTCTCCGACCACACGGACCAGCTCGACGAGGTCGTCGGCGCGTGCGTCGACGCCGGCGCCCGCTCGATCGCGCCCGTGTTGCTCCACCTCCGGCCGGGCGTGCGCGAGCACTACCTCGGCTGGCTCGCCGATGCCCGCCCCGACCTCATCGAGCGGCACGTGCGGCTGTACCCCAAGTCCTACGCGCCGGCCGAGGAGCGCCGCCGCATCTCCGAGCTCGTGCGCGAGCTCGTCGGCCGCCATCGAGGGCGCACGCGCCTCGGTCCCGGCCCGCGGCTGTCGAGTCGCTTCGACCCGGCATGAGGAACCACACTCACTCTCGTGAACGGGCCCCCCGGGAGCGAGCGCACGCCGCCACCCCGGGAGATCGAAGTCGACCGCGCCTCGGCGATCACGCTGACCTGGGAAGACGCCCCTCCGAGCCGGTATCCGCTCGAGGAACTGCGGGTGAACTGCCCGTGCGCCGAGTGCCGCGGTCTCCGGGAGCGCGGCCTGCCGGTTTGGCCGAAGCCGTCATCGCCCCTCCCCCTCCGGGTCGAGCACGCCGAGCTCGTCGGCGCGTGGGGCCTGTCGCTGACATGGAACGACGGCCACTCGACCGGCATCTACGCATGGTCGCTCCTGCGCCACTGGCGCGACCAGCACGTCGGCGACAGCGAATGACCACCAGCCGAGCGATGCGCACATTCCGGCAGGGCACACGCGTGTGCCCATCTATCCT
>JAPSGP010000424.1 GCA_031177445.1 Acidimicrobiia bacterium | reverse complement strand
TGGGTCCGCAGCGACGTCTTCAACTGCGACCAGATCGAGCTCGACCAGTCACGGAGCTCGGGATGCACCAGCAGGTCGCGCTTGAACCGGTCGACCCGATCGCCGAGCTCGGGAGAGTGCTCGAGGCGGTCGGCCAGGTCACCGAGCCAGCGCTCGAACTGCTTCCTCAGCTCGTGGTCGGGGTCGGTGTTGGCGTTGCGCAAAAGCTTGCAGACGCCGTCGAAGAGCCGGTCGAAGATGCGGTCGTCGAGCATCTCGGGAAGCCACCACGGCGACTCCTGCGCGAAGCGCGCCCGCAGCACACCACGGTTCGACTCCAAGGTTCGCTCGAGGCCGCGCAAGATTGCGTCGAACAGCTCGTCGCTGCGACCCTCCGCCGACATCACCCGTACCGCCGAGCCCGCGAGCGACGCCAGCGGGAGCGCGTCGACGCCGCGCGCGATCTCCTGCTGCAGGAGGCCCTGGACATCCTCGTCCCGAAGCGCGTCGGTCAGTCCGACGGCCACGTTCACGAGCTGTTCGGCGACCCGCTCGGCGTTCTCCGGATCCGAGAGCCACACCGCGCTGCGATCGACGACCTGGGCGGCGCGGACCCGCTCGGCGATCACGTTCGGGCTGAGGAAGTTCTCCTGGACGAACTCGCCCAAGGTCTGGCCGAACTGCTCCTTGCGCTCGACGATCACCGCGGTGTGCGGGATCGGGATCCCGAGCGGGTGGCGGAACAGCGCGGTCACCGCGAACCAGTCGGCGAGCCCGCCGACCATCGAGCCCTCGGTGACTGCTCGCAGGTAGCCGAGCCAACCCGTGTCGTCGGTGAACGCGACCAGCACCACGAACAGCGCGGTCATCACGACGAGCAGCCCAGTGGCGCGCCGCTTCATCTCCCGCAGGCGCAGCGTCCGTGACTCTTCGCTCCGGAGCGGAGGCGGCTTCGCGGACTCGGCGGCTATCGCCATCGGAAACGCCTACCCAGGCCGCCGTGCATCCGACACGAAGCCTCGCGCGCACGGGCGGCGGGCTGCTATTCGGTGATGTCTTGCAGCGCCTTCGAGAGCTCGGGGTTGCCGGGGGCGGCGCCGCCGGCCTGGGCGGCCATGAGCTTGGACATGTCGCCCTGGACCGTCACCTTGCCGGCCATGAATGCCTGCATCCCGGCGGTGGGGTTGCCGGAGACGAAGATCTCCTTCGCTGTCGTGTAGTCGGTCGTGAGCGTGACGTCGGCGGTGTCGAAGTGGCCGCGGCCGAAGTCGCCCTTGCCGTCCTTGGCACCCATGTGGAACTCGCAGTCCTTGTCGAACGGCGTCTCCTTGACGACCAGGTTGACAGCCACGCTCGCGTGGGCCGGCGCCTGCGTGTCCGACGCGGCCACGAGCTTCTCGGCTTGGTCGAACCACTCGTCGGAGAGAAACGGGAACTTCGCCACTCGGGCCTCCTGCAAGGAATCGTGTGCGGGGCGGGCCGCTCGCGGCGCGGGATCCTACCCCACCCCCTTGACCGCTCGGTCTACTACGAGCGTTACGCTGACGCGTGTGCGGAGGAGCGACAGCGACGGAGCCATGTAGTCGTGCCATCGGGGACCCGCGAAGAGCGCATCGAGACCCACGACCGCAACGAGAAGTGGCAGAACCCGCCGCTGCGGATCGAGATGTCGGAGTGCATCAACTGCGACACGTGCCTGCGCCACTGCCCCGAGCAGTTCGGCGCGATCTTCAACCACGGCATCGACGTCATCATCCTTCCCGAGCTGTGCAGCGGCTGCTTGAAGTGCATTCCCGTGTGCCCGGTCGACTGCATCTATCCCGACCCGGAGTGGAGCGCTTCGCCCCAGGACTGGTGGCGGTACCCGGGGAAGCCCGGCGACCCCTACCGCTGAGCGCGGCCGAGCCGAGCCGTGCCCAGCGTCCGCACCGAGACCGCCGAGGGCGTGCGATCGATCATCCTGTGCCGGGCTCAGGAGTACAACACGATCACGCCTGAGCTGCGGGACGAGCTCGGCGCGGCCATCGACGCCGCCGACGCCGACCGCGAGGTTCGGGTGATCCTGGTTCGGGCCGAGGGCCCGGCGTTCTGCGCCGGATACGGCCTCGACTGGTCGACGGCCGCCCAGGCGAGCGAGCCGACGCCGGACCGGGTGTGGGACTCGGTGGCCGACTACCAGATGATGTCGCGCTTCGTGGCGACGTACCTGAAGCTGTGGTACGCGTCGAAGCCGACCATCGCCGCCGTGCACGGGTGGTGCATCGCCGGCGGCACTGATCTCGTGCTGTGCGCCGACCTGATCGTCGCCGCCGAGAACGCGGTGTTCGGGTATCCGCCGTCCCGAGTGTGGGGTACGCCGACGACGGCAATGTGGGTCTACCGGCTCGGCCTCGAGCGAGCCAAGCGCTACCTGCTCACCGGCGACGAGATCCCCGCGGCCGAGGCGGCGCGCATCGGCCTGATCCTCGAGGTGGTGCCCGACGACGAGCTCGAAGCCCGTGCGACGGCGTTGGCGGCGCGCATGGCGAGGCTGCCGCTGAACCAGCTGCAGATGTTGAAGCTCCTGTGCAACCAGACCGTCGAGAACATGGGCATGGCCTCGAGCCGCACGCTCGGGATCCTGTTCGACGGGATCGCGCGCCACACGCAAGAAGGTCGCGATTTCGTCGCGCGGGCCCAGGACGCCGGGTTCCGGCAAGCCGTCCGGGAGCGCGACGACCCGTTCGAGGACTACGGCTCGCGCCCCAAACACCCCGATTGAGCAAGCAACGACTTCCGTAGACTTCATCGAGTGGCCGAGACGCAACGCATCAGCCGCGCCGACGTCGAGCACGTGGCCGCGCTCGCTCGGCTCGCGCTGACCGAGCAGGAGCTCGAAGAGTTCACCGGTCAGCTCGCCGACATCCTCGATCATGCCGCCCGGGTGTCGGCACTCGACACCAGCGAGGTCCCGCCGACCGCGCACCCCCTTCCAGTGGTCAACGTGCTCCGGCCCGACGAGGTGAGCCCGAGTCTGCAACGCCAGGACTTCCTCGCGTTGCA
>JAPSGP010000141.1 GCA_031177445.1 Acidimicrobiia bacterium | reverse complement strand
GCCGAGGCGAGCGCAAGCGAGCCGACATGGGCAGCGGCGGCAGCTTTGCCGACCGCCGCTGCAGGAAGAGAGCCGCCGCCGCTCGGAGGCCGCCCGGTCACGGTCACCAGCCTCGTTCCGAGAGCCGCACCTCGACGCTGCCGGACTCCTCGCCCCGCATCGGATCGCCGAGCCCGCGCGACACCTTGGCCACGATCGAAGCGTCGGCATAGTGGGTGGTCGCCTCGACGATCGCCTTTGCCCGGGCGGCGGGGTCGGCGCTCTTGAAGATCCCACTGCCGACGAACACCGACTGGGCGCCGAGCTGCATCACCAATGCGGCGTCGGCCGGGGTGGCGATGCCGCCGGCGCAGAACAGCGGCACAGGCAGCTCGCCGCGCTCGGCAACCTCTCTCACCAGCTCCACCGGGGCCCGGTGCTCCTTCGCCGCCGCGAACAGCTCGGGCTCGTCGGCCACGGTCAGCTTGCGGATGTCGCCCAGGATCGAGCGCAGATGGCGCACGGCCTCCTTGACGTCGCCGGTGCCGGCCTCGCCCTTGGAGCGGATCATCGCCGCACCCTCGCTGATGCGGCGCAGCGCCTCGCCCAGGCTGGTGGCCCCGCACACGAACGGGATCGTGAACGCCCACTTGTCGACGTGGTGCGCCTCGTCGGCGGGCGTGAGCACCTCGCTCTCGTCGATGTAGTCGACGCCCAGCGCCTCGAGCACCTGGGCCTCGGCGAAATGCCCGATGCGGCACTTGGCCATCACCGGGATCGTCACCGCCTGCTGGATCCCCTCGATCATGCTCGGATCGCTCATACGGGCAACGCCGCCGTCGCGCCGGATGTCGGCCGGAACGCGCTCCAGCGCCATGACGGAGACCGCGCCCGCGTCCTCGGCGATCTTGGCGTGTTCGGGCGTGACGACGTCCATGATCACGCCGCCCCGGAGCATCTCGGCCAGGCCGCGCTTGACGCGCGCCGTGCCGGTGGTGCGATCGGAGGTCACGACTCGAGTCTACCGACGGGGTCGCGTGCGACCGCCGCGATTGCTCGCGTCAGCTCGGCGGCGCGGGCACCGGCGCTGGCGTGACCAGGTCGACCGGGGCGCCGATCGGCAACAGCTCGACCCAGGTTCGTCCGGGTGTGAGCTTGATCGGGTTGCCCACGGCGTCGACGTACCCCGCCGGCTGCTCCTTGGCCGGCCGGATCCACCGGCCCCGGATCAGCTGCCCGTTCGAGAACACCCAGGCGTCGCCCTCCCCGACCGTGTTGCCCTCGGAACCCTCGAGCCCGACACCGCCCACATAGTCGGTGAACTGCACGATCACGTTGGTCGCCGAGATCTGACCACCCGAAGTCGACGTGAACGGGACGCCGTCGATTGCTCGGTTCCAACTGTTCGTGGCCGCGTCGAACGTGTAGGTCGGCGCGTACCCCGGAGCGAACCCCGCGGTGAACTCGGTGACGCCCTCGCCGGCGAAGGTCTCGCCCGTCGCCAGGTACTCGAAGAACGGCGGCGGCGGCACCGGCTGGCCGTCCTTGGTGAACAGGTCCCCCACGCGACCGAAGAGGTCGTATGGAGCCTTCTTCCCATCCTGACGGAACATCGCATCACCGGCGGCGTTGGGGTCGACGGCGTTCACCGGCGCTTGATTGATCGCTTCCACCGCCGGCTGCCCGCCGCCCGAGTAGACGAAGATCCCGCCGAGCGGCCACACGATGTTCGGGTCGGTGAGCCGCACCGAACGGATCGGCCCCACTGTCTCGGGCACGACCGAGTTGAACGCGACCACGAAGCGGGTGATCCCGCCCTCCACGACCTCCTCGTACACGACGTCGGCGGCTTCGAGCCCCGTCTGCGGACGCGTGTCGGCGCTCCGATCGTCCCGTTCGGCGATGTTGTCGACCTTGACCCACAGCACCGGGCGCGACCGGGCCTGACCGCTGGGATCGGGAAGCCCGGTGAGCGGAGCGACGGGGGGCGTGGTCGTCGTGGTGGCGCCGCTCGTCGACGGCTGCTTCGACTGCTCGCCGTCGCCTCCGCCACCGCAGGCCGCGAGCGCGACTGTCAGAGCGGCGGCCACCGCGGCCACCGCGCGACGAGGTCCTGCCACTACATCTCCTTCAGGATCTGGATGCGCTCGTCGAGCGGCGGGTGCGTGTCGAAGGCCCGGTTGAGCCACGTGTGCTTCTTCTTGCCGTTCTCGGGGGACGCCTCGGCCTTCTCGCGATCGAGCGGTGACTCGATCCACAACTGTGCCGTCGCCCGGGACGCGCTGCGCACGACCGCCTGGTCCCCCTTCAGCTTCTCGAGCGCCGAGATGAGCCCGGGAGGGTAACGAGTCAGCTGCACTCCGCTCGCATCGGCAAGCAGCTCGCGCTTGCGGCTCATGGCGAAATGCATCAGCTGGGCGATGAACGGTGCGAGCACGAGCAACACCAGCGCCAGGATCCCGAGGATCGCGCCCGCGCTGCTGTTGTTGCTCCTCCGGCGCCCGCCACCGAACCACATGAAGCGGAGCCCGAGATCGGCGAGCAGCGCGATCGCGCCCACCGCGGTCACTGCGACCGTCCCGACCAGGATGTCGTAGTTCTTGACGTGTGACAGCTCGTGGGCGAGCACACCCTCGAGCTCCACCCGGTTCATCATCCCGAGCAGGCCGGTGGTCACCGCGATGGCAGCGTGCTTCGGGTTCCGCCCGGTGGCGAAGGCGTTCGGGGCGGGGTCGTCGACCACGTAGAGCCGTGGCTTCGGCAAGCCGGCGGCGATGCAGAGCCCTTCGACGAGGTTGTGGTAGCGCTGGTACTCGAGCCCCTCGGCGGGCTTGGCCCGGGAGGCAGCCAGCGCGACCTTGTCGGAGTAGAAGTACGAGAAGAAGGCCATCGCGAACGCGACTGCGACCGCGATCACGACCCCGACTGCGCCGTACCCGATGAGGAAGTTGAACGCGACCGCGACCAGCGCGATCAGGACCACGAAGAACGCCAGGATGGCGAACGTGCGGCGCTTGTTTCTGGCTATCTGCTTGTACAAGGCGACCTAACGACCTGGCAAGTCGGCCGAACGACGGTGGAAGCGCGAGCGCGCCGGCGAGCGGAGGGTGGGCCTAGAACTCGACCTTTACCGGTCCGGTGGCCTCGGGCTCGGCCTCGAAGTACTCGCGCTTCTCGAAGTTGAACATGCCGGCGAGAATGTTCGTCGGCAGCGACTGGATCTTGTTGTTGTAGGAGAGCACGGAGTCGTTGTAGAACTGCCGCGCGTAGGCCACCCGGTCCTCGGTGCTGGTGAGCTCTTCCTGCAGATTGAGGAAGTTCTGGTTCGCCTTCAGATCCGGGTAGTTCTCCGACACCGCGAACAGGCTCTTCAGCGCACCCTCGAGCACGTTCTCGGCCTGGGCCTGCTGGGCCGGGCCCTGGGCGTTGATGGCGTTCGCCCGCGCCTGGGTGACGGACTCGAGCACCTCGCGCTCGTGGGCGGCATAGCCCTTCACGGTCTCGACGAGGTTCGGGATGAGGTCGTAGCGCCGGCGCAGCTGGACGTCGATCTGCGACCAGGCGTTGTCGATCCGGTTCCGCGTCCGGACGAGCCCGTTGTACATGAAGATGAAGATCAGGATGACGAGGACGACAATGGCGCCCACGATGATGCCGACGATCACGGCAGCTGCCTCCTAGGGGGCGAGGTCGTCTCAATCTATCGTTCGGCCAGCCAGGCTCGGAGGCGCTCGATCCCCCGGTCGAGGGCGGCAAGCAGGTCCCGGTGCAGCGTGGCGTTGGCGGCGGCGAGGACCGCGAGCCCGTGCACCCGTGACGAGCCGACGGCGGGATGGTGGTCGAGCGGGCGCCCGTCGGCGTGAGTCACCACGCCTCCCGCTTCCTGCGCGATCAACACACCAGCAGCCACGTCGTACGGGAAGTTCGTCACGACGACGCCTTCGCCGGCGGCGAGGAAGGCCGGCTCCGTCGCAGGGCACTCGTCGACGATGCGGCGTCCGGGGTCGACGTACGCGTCGAGCTGGCCGGTGACGATCCGGGTGAGGTTGAAAGCCGCGGAGCCGAGGTCGAAGTAGCCGCCGCCCATGTGCGACTGGTCCACGAGCTCCTCGAGCACGACACTCGTCGGCAGGAGCGGCCGCCCGCGCTGCCCGGCAGCGAAGAACAGCGCCGACAGGTCGGTGTTGGTCGACGGAGCCGGTTCGAGCGGCTGGCCCGCGGCCGTAGCGCCCTGCGCGCCCTTTCCCCGCTCGGCCCAGAACCGCTGTCCGGTCTTGAGCTCGTGGACCACGCCGAAGGACACGTCGCCGAGACACGCGTCCTCGCTCGGCGGCACGACCGCGATCGAGACGCAGCACGATTCGAGCCCGGCCGCGGCGGGGCGGGTGCCGTCGATGGGGTCGATCACGAGGAACGCCCGGGGCCGTCCGTAGACGACCAGCCCGCGGTCCTCGGAGTAGAAGCCGATGTCGCCTTCGGCGCCGAGCTCCTTCTCGATCACGAGCTCCGCGACCTCGTCGATCGCCATGGTGGCGTCGCCGCCGGGGGCGCGCGCCACCCGCTCCCGGCTTCGTGCCTGGCCGAGGAGCGGCGAGACGGCGTCGTGCACGCTCGCCGCGAGCTCGACCGCGAGCCGATTGATCTCAGTCACGAGCACCCACCACGATCGATCGCGACCTCGTAGAGCGACAGGAAGCGCTCGGCGAGGCGGTGCAGCGAGAACTCAGCGGCCCGCTGCTCCCCGACCGCGACCAGGTCGGCGCGTCGCGCGGGCTCGTCGAGGAGGCACCGGAGCGCATCGCGCAGAGCGGCCGGGTCACCCCGGTCGACGAGCACCGCATCGCGATCGGCCCGGGCGACGTTGCGGTAACCCTCGATGTCGGAGGCGGCGACCGCGGTCCCCGCCGCCATGGCCTCCAGGAGCACGATGCCGAAGGACTCGCCACCGAGCGCGGGCGCGCAGAAGATCGTGGCGCCGCGCAGCCGGCGCGCCTTCTCCGCTTCCGAGATCCGCCCCAACCACTCGACCCCGGCCGGCGACTGCCGGCGCAGGCGCTCCGTCTCCGGGCCGTCGCCCACCACCCAGAGCACTGCGTCGCGCGCGAGCCCCGCGAACGCCTCGAGCAGCACGCCCAGCCCCTTGCGAGGTTCGTGGCGACCGACGAACAGGATCGCCGGTCGCGCACTCGGCCACGGTTCGGCCTTGGTGATCCCGTCGACGTCGACCCCGTTGGGCAGGATCTCGTACTCCCCCGAGAACGCCTGCGACGCCATCTGCCCGGCCTCGTCCGAGACCGCAGTGCGGACCGCCAGCCGGTTCACCCAGCGCGCCAGCGGCGGGCGGAAGGTCGCGTACCAGCGGTTGGGCTTGCCGCTCCAGGCGGCGTGGAACGTGCCGACGAGCGGTGCCTCGGCGCTCATGAGCAAGGTGATGGTCGGTCCCGGGACGAGCGGCTCGTGGAGGTGGATCACGTCGGGCGGGAACACCCGGAGCGCCTCGAGGGTGCGTGCCGCCACTGTCTTGCCCGAAGCGATCGGCGCAACCGATCCGTTGGAGTCGAACCGGGTCGTCGGCCCGACGGTGGTGATCCCGGGCTCGGGGGGCGGGCCGTCACAGGGCGCGACCACGCGCGCGTCCACCCCCTGCTCGCGCAGGCTGTGCGCCAACCCGAGCACCTGGCCCTGGACGCCGCCGAACTCCGACAGCGAGTACGGCGACACGAGCATCACCCTCACGGCGAGCCGTACCGATCGCTGGGCCAGTTGGGCTGCAGGAGGTGCCACTGCTCGGGCGCGTTCCTGATGAGCTCCTCGAACCGGCGCGCGAGCTCCTGGGTGACGCGCCCGACGTCGTCTCGCAGGCGACCCTGCCGAGTGGCATCGACTGGTCGCTGCACGATCCCATGGTGCCCCCCTCGCTCCCGGAAGTACACCGCCGCGGGGAGCAGCGGCGCGCCGGTGCGGAGCGCGAGCGTCGCCGGCCCGGCCGGGAGCCGCGTGCACTCGCCGAAGAACTCGACGTCCACGCCGTCACCGGAGAGGTCGCGGTCGGCGAGCAGGCACACGACCTGGTTCCGGCGCAGCGCACCCAGCACCACTCGCCCGGCGTTGGGCCCGAGCTCCACGACGGTCATCCCGAGCGCGCGGCGGGCGCCGGCGAACCACTCGAACAGCTCCGGCGGCTCCACCGGTTCGACGACGACGGTCGGCGGGTGGCCCCGCTGGGCGAGCCAGGCACCGGCGAAGTCCCATCCCCCGACGTGGGGCAGCGCCAGGATCACCCCCTTGCCAGCCGCGAGCCCGGCTTCGACGTGCTCGTACCCGTCGATGTCGATGCGGTCGTCCAGCGACCCTTGCACGTCGACCGGGAGCCGGAACAGCTCGTACCAGTAGCGGCCGTAGGAGTCGAAGGTGCCGGAGACGGCCCGCTGCAAGGCGGCGCCGTCGAGCGCTCCGTGCGCCGCCCGCCGCTGATGGCGCGCGACGAGACGCCGCCGCCGCCACGATCCGCGACCGTAGACGCGGGCGGCGACGCGGGCGGCGGGCTGACCGACCGCCTCGGGAAGCGCGCGCGCCACCGCCGCTCCGGTGCGGTAGGCGAGATATGACGCGCGAGCCCGAAGACCGTCGACCACGCCGCCTCAGGGACGGGTGCGGCGGCGGCTCGCTCGAGGAGTCGAGCGACGCCGGGGCTCCGCCGAGCGGGTGCCCCGGGCGGCCCACCATTCGGCGAACCGCCGTGTGGGTGGTTCGCCGGCGCCGAGCTCGTCGACGCCGTTCCCCCCGTTCGCGCCCCTCGCGTGCCGGCGGAGCCGGAGGCGCATGGGGACGCTGGGATGGTCGGGACGATCGGAGGCCTGCTGCCAGACCTTCACGAACCGGTGGATGGCGGTGATGCTCATCAGCCCGACCATCAGCCACAGGACCGGCACCAGGATCCCGAAGGCGAGGCCGATGGCCAGCAGCACCATGCGCTCGGCCCGCTCCATGATCCCGCCCCGGGCCGAGAAGCCCAGGCTCTCGGCTTTCGCCCGCTCGTAGGAGATGAGCATCGAGAGCGCGACCGCGGCGAACGCGAGGACCGGGAGGAACTCACCCTCGCCCGTCAGGTACCAGGCGGCGCCGCCGAACATCACCGCGTCGGCGACCCGGTCGGACACGGAATCCAGGAACGCGCCGCGCGGCCCGGCGCGACCGCTGTGACGGGCGACCGTGCCGTCGAGGATGTCGGGGATCCCGGTCGCGATGACCCCCACCACCGCCCAGACGTGGTGGCCGGAAGCGATCAGCAACGCGGTGACCACGGCGGCGGCGAGCCCGACGAGCGTCAGCACGTCGGGGTTGATCCCGGCGCGGTTCAGACTCTTGC
>JAPSGP010000423.1 GCA_031177445.1 Acidimicrobiia bacterium | reverse complement strand
GAACATCTCCACGCCGGTGCAGACCGTCTTGGCGGTGGCCTTGATGCCGATGATCTCGACCTCGTCGTTCACGTGCACGATGCCCCGCTCCACCCGCCCGGTGACCACGGTGCCCCGGCCGGTGATGGTGAACACGTCCTCGATCGGCATCAGGAAGGCCTTGTCGACGTCCCGGGGCGGCTCGGGGATGAAGGCGTCGACCGCGTCCATGAGCTCGAGGATCTTGGGCGACCAGGTGGCGTCGCCCTCGAGTGCCTTGAGCGCGCTCACCCGCACGATGGGGGTGTCGTCGCCGGGGAACTCGTATTCGTTCAGCAGCTCTCGGACCTCGAGCTCGACCAGCTCGAGGATCTCCTCGTCGTCGACCATGTCGGCCTTGTTGAGGGCGACCACGATGGAGGGCACCCCGACCTGGCGGGCCAACAGCACGTGCTCGCGGGTCTGGGGCATGGGGCCGTCGGTGGCGGCGACCACGAGAATGGCGCCGTCCATCTGGGCCGCCCCGGTGATCATGTTCTTGATGTAGTCGGCATGGCCGGGGCAGTCGACGTGGGCGTAGTGGCGGTTGGAGGTCTCGTATTCGACATGCGCGATCGAGATGGTGATGCCGCGCTCGCGCTCTTCGGGGGCCTTGTCGATCTCGTCGAAGGACGTGTAGGCGGTGGAGGGGTCCTGGTCGTGCAGCACCTTGGTGATGGCCGCGGTCAGGGTGGTCTTGCCGTGGTCGATGTGACCGATCGTGCCGATGTTGAGGTGCGGCTTGGTGCGCTCGAACTTCTGCTTGGCCATGTCTCCGTTGCCTTTACTCGCCGCGAATGCGGGCGGTGATTTCTTGGGCGATCGACTCGGGCACCTGCTGATAGGAGTCGAACTGCATCGTGTACGTCGCTCGACCCTGCGTGCGCGAGCGGAGGTCGGTAGCGTAGCCGAACATCTCCGCCAGCGGCACCTGGGACCGTACGACCTGCGCGTTGGCGCGCTGCTCCATCCCCTCGACCTTGCCCCTGCGTGAGGAGAGGTCGCCGATCACGTCACCCATGTAGTCCTCGGGCGTGACGACCTCGACCGACATGATCGGCTCGAGCAACACCGGCTTCGCCTGCCTGGCCGCCTTCTTCACCGCCATCGAGCCGGCAATCTTGAACGCCATCTCGCTCGAGTCGACGTCGTGGTAGGAGCCGTAGGTGAGGATCGCGCGCACGTCAACCAGTGGGTAGCCGGCGACGACGCCGCCCTCCATCGCCTCCTGGATGCCCGCATCGACCGCGGGGATGTACTCGCGGGGGATCACGCCGCCGGTGATCTTGTCGACGAACTCGTAGCCGCCCCCGGGCCCGGTGGGCTCGAGGCTGATGACGACGTGGCCGTACTGGCCGCGGCCACCCGTCTGGCGCACGTAGCGCTCTTCGACCTTCTCGACCGGCACGGTGATCGTCTCGCGGTACGCGACCTGGGGCTTGCCCACGTTGGCGGCGACGCTGAACTCGCGCACCATGCGGTCGACGAGCACCTCGAGGTGGAGCTCGCCCATGCCGCCGATGATCGTCTGCCCGGTCTCCTCGTCGGTGCGGACCTGGAAGGTCGGGTCCTCCTCCGACAGCGCGCCCAGCGCCTTGCCCAGCTTGTCCTGGTCGGCCTTGGTCTTGGGCTCGATCGCGACCGAGATCACCGGCTCGGGGAACTCCATGCGCTCGAGCAGGACCGGCTTGGCGGGATCGCTGAGCGTGTCGCCGGTGGTGGTGTGCTTCAACCCCACCGCGGCGACGATGTCGCCGGCGAACACCGCTTCTTTGTCCTCGCGGTGGTTGGCGTGCATCTGCAGCAGGCGACCGATCCGCTCCTTGCGGTCCTTGGTGGCGTTGAGAACCTGGCTGCCGGCGGCGAGTTTGCCCGAATACACGCGGAAGTACGTGAGCTTGCCGACGTACGGATCGCTCATGATCTTGAACGCAAGTGCGGAGAACGGCTCGTCGTCCGCCGGCTCTCGTGCCTGCTTCTCCTGCGTGCGCGGGTCTTCGCCCTCGACTGCGGGGACGTCGAGCGGGCTCGGCAGGTACTCGACGATGGCGTCGAGCAGAGGCTGGACCGCCTTGTTCTTGAACGCGCTCCCACAGAGCACCGGCACCAGGGACCCGGCGATCGTCGCGGCGCGCAGCGCCCGGCGGAGGTCCTCGGCGGTGATGTCCTCGTCCCCGACGTACTTCTCGAGGATGGTCTCGTCGAACTGCGACAGGACGTCGACGAGCTCGTGCCGCCAGTGGTCGGCCTCTCCTTGCAGCGCTGCCGGGACGTCGACGGTCTCGTAGCTCTCGCCCTTGCCCTCGTCCCAGACGAGCGCCTTCATCTGCAGCAGGTCGACGACACCCTTGAACTCGTTCTCGGAACCGATCGGCAGATGCACCAACGCGACGGTGGCATCAAGTCGATCACGGATCATGTCGACGGCGCGGAAGTAGTCGGCGCCGACGCGGTCCATCTTGTTGACGAAGCACATGCGCGGCACGCCGTACTTGTTGGCCTGGCGCCACACCGTCTCGGTCTGGGGCTCGACCCCCGCGACCGCGTCGAACACCGCCACCGCTCCATCCAGGACGCGCAGCGACCGCTCGACCTCGACCGTGAAGTCGACGTGGCCGGGCGTGTCGATGATGTTGATCCACGTGTCGCGCCACTTGCACGTGGTGGCGGCGCTCGTGATTGTGATGCCCCGCTCCTGCTCCTGGGCCATCCAGTCCATGACCGCGGAGCCCTCGTGCACCTCGCCGATCTTGTACGTCCGACCCGTGTAATAGAGGATCCGCTCGGTCGTCGTCGTCTTCCCGGCGTCGATGTGCGCCATGATCCCGATGTTCCGCACCCTCCCCAACGGAACCTCGCGAATGATCGGGCCCCCCTTGCCCTTCAGTTCCTTCGGCTCTGCTGCCATCTCCTCTTTCCTTTTCCTCCAGTGGGGGCCGCCGAGCTGCGGTCGCTTGTTCCTACCCAGCCGGGTAACGGTCTGATCTCTTGGGCGGCTGGCCGCCTCGCTTCGCGAG
>JAPSGP010000422.1 GCA_031177445.1 Acidimicrobiia bacterium | reverse complement strand
CAGGCTCGCGGGGTCGACGAGACCAAGGTGTGGCGCGACGAGCGGCATCGCAGCGCCGAGAACTGGCTCGCCGCCAAGACGGGCGAGACCGCCGGCGCCGACCCGGCGCCGAGCGCGACCTCCTCGATGCGGCGCGTGAGACGAGCGTGAAGGGCCTGCGCGACCGGTGCCGCCAGGTGCGCGCCGGCGCCGAGGCCGACGACCGGGCCTGGGCGCGGCGCCTGCACCACGGGCGGCGGCTGCGGCGCTGGACGGATCCCGACGGCACCTACCGCGCCGACGTCCGCCTCGCGCTCGATGCCGGTGCCCGCTTCGACGCCGCCCTCGAGGGCCATCTCGCGCGGATCTTCACCGACGCCCGCCGGGCCGGGCGGCGCGAGCCGCGGGAGGCCTACGCCGCCGATGCGCTCGTCGCCCTGGCCGGCGAGGGCCAGCCGGTCGAGGTCAAGCTCGAGGTCGACAGCGCACCGTTGCTCAACGGGCATGCCAAGGCGGGGGAGCGCTGCGAGATCGTCGGCATCGGCCCGGTCCCGGTCACCGTCGCCCGCAAGCTCGTCGAAGACGCACGGATCAGCCTCATCGTCAAGGACGGCGACGACGTCGTCGCCGCGTCGCGCGCCACCCGCACGATCCCGGCCAAGCTGCGGCGCACGGTCGAGGCGCGCTATCCGACGTGCGGCGTGCGCTCGTGCGCTCACGACCGCTTCCTCCTGATCGACCACGTCAAGCCCTCGCCGACGGCGGCCTCACCACCGACGACAACCTCTGGCGCCTGTGCCCCCACCACCACGCCCTCAAGACCCACGGCGGCTGGAAGGTCGTGGGCACCACCCACAACTGGGATCTCGTCCCCACCCGACCATCCCGACCCACCGTCGCGGCCACCACCGCCTGCCGATCCCCGACCCGATCGCTCACGCGGTCGTAGGCTGGTGACGTCAGCCGCGGATCCGGCGTTCGATCGAGGAGACGCTCGGGGTGGAACACGTCGCCGACCCGACCGTGAGGGGCCTCGCGACTGCCGAGCACCCCGACCGGCACCTGGAGGCGCTCGAACTGCGCTTCGACGCCGTCGAGCACCGCTTGATCGCGATGCTCGACGAGCTGTCGTCGTTGGTCGACCGGAGGCTCCGGGCGCAGACCTGGATCATGACCGGCACGCTCCTCACCGGGATCGGGGTCGCGCTCGCGGTCGGCCAGGCAGCCTGACCGGCACCGAGCCGATCCCGCCCGCGCACCACTGCGCCGAACCTGACGCGCCTGTCATGATTCGGCCGCGGATCGTGCCGGGGGGAGCCGGGTGACCGACGACGGGGGAGCAGCACTGGGCACGGCGGGAGCAGCGCCGGGGACGCCCGCCTCGCTGGTGGGCGCCGTGCTCGAGGAGGAGGAGCGCCGGCAGGCGGCGGATGCGGAGGGCCGCGAGCAGGCCGTGCTGCCCGACGACCTTTTGCCCGGGGTGGGCGGCGAGGGCGTGCCGCTGCGACGGGCGCTGCGCGAGGGCGGCACCCGCACGATCCTGATCGTCGGGCTGCTCGGGTTCATCGAGTTCTTCGACAACACCGCGCTCGCGGTGCTGGCGCCCGACATCCAGCAGTCGCTCGAGGTGTCCGACACGGTGCTCGGCGTGATCGCGGGCGCGTTCGGGGTGCTGTTTCTGCTCGGGTCGGTGCCGATCTCGTCGCTGGCCGACCGGGTGCCCCGCAAGTACGTGATCACCGGGGCGATGACGGCGTGGTCGTTCGTGATCATGGCGACGGGGCTCGTGACCAACGCGTTCCAACTGTTCGTCGCCCGCCTCGGCGCCGGGCTCGGCCAGTCGTACTCCCTGCCCGTCAACGGGCCGCTGCTGATGGACACCTATCCGATCGGGGCCCGGGGCAAGATCTTCGCCCTCAACGGCGGTCTCACCGTGTTCGGGCTCGCGCTCGCGCCCCTCTTCGCCGGGGGCGTCGCCGCCCTCGCCGGCGGTGACGAGGGCTGGCGGTGGGTGTTCATCCTCACCGGCGTCATCGCCCTGCCATTGGCGATCTCCGCTATCACGATCAAGGAGCCCCGCCGCGGCCGCCACGAGATGATCTCCGTCCTCGGCGAGGAGCTCGTCGAGGACACCGGCGAGCTGCCGATCTCGCTGTCGGTCGCGTTCGAGCGGCTGCGCAAGATCCGCAGCTTCTACTTCTTCCTCACCGGCATGGCCGCGCTCGGCTTCGCCCTGTTCAGCACGCCCATCTTCCTCAACCTGTTCTTCGAGGACGAGCTGGGGCTCGACGCCTTCAAGCGCGGTCTCGTCGGCACCGTGACCTTCCTGCCCGCGCTGGCGTCGATCGCGATCGCGGGCCGGCATTCCGACGAGCTCTTCCGGCGCTCACCGCCGGCGGCGATGGCGTTCGTCGGCGCGCTCGTCGCGCTGTACGGCGGCTTCCAGGTGACCGCGATCTGGATGCCCAACATCTGGACGGTCGTGCCGCTGCTCGCGCTCGCGGTCGCGCTGGCCCGCGCCGCGTTCGCGATCCTCCCGGCGGTGATCTCCACGATCATCCCGTACCGCCTGCGCTCGCGGGGCATCGCGCTCGTCGGCGTCTACCTCTTCCTGTTCGGTGCCTTCTTCGGCGCCGTGCTCACCGGGCTGCTCAGCGACGCGTTCGGCCCCCGCACCGCGCTCACGATCGTGATCCTGCCGTCGACGCTCATCGGCGGTCTGCTCATCTCGATCGGCGCCCGCTACGTCCGCGGCGACATCTCGCGCGTCGTCGAGGAGCTCATGGAAGAGCGCGCGGAGCACGACCGCGTGCGCGAGCCCGGCGCCCGTATCCCGGTGCTCCAGGTGCGCAACCTCGACTTCGCCTACGGGCGCGTCCAGGTGCTCTTCGACCTGGCCTTCGACGTCTACCGCGGCGAGGTGCTCGCGTTGCTCGGCACCAACGGCGCCGGGAAGAGCACCACGCTCCGGGTCGTGAGCGGGCTCGGCGTTCCCAGCCGCGGCGTGGTGCGCCTCAACGGTCGCACCATCACCTACGCCGATCCCGAGCTGCGGGCC
>JAPSGP010000140.1 GCA_031177445.1 Acidimicrobiia bacterium | reverse complement strand
GGAGTCGGTGTTCTCGATCTCCTGCTTGATCTGGCTGATCCGGCCCTGGATGTCGGCCTGGGTACCGCCGCCCTCGACGATCGTGGTCTCGTCCTTGGTGACCACGGCCTTGCGGGCGGTGCCGAGCAGGTCGAGGGTGACGTTCTCGAGCTTGAGCCCGACCTCTTCGGAGATCACCTGGCCGCCGGTGAGGATGGCCATGTCCTGGAGCATCGCCTTGCGGCGCTCGCCGAAGCCGGGCGCCTTGACCGCCGCCGACTTGAACGTGCCCCGGATCTTGTTGACGACCAGCGTCGCCAGGGCCTCGCCCTCGACGTCCTCGGCAATGATCGCCAGCGGCTTGCCCGTCTGCATGACCTTCTCGAGCACCGGCAGCAGATCCTTGACCGCCGAGATCTTGCTCGAGACGAGCAGGACGTAGGCGTCGTCGAGGACGGCCTCCATGCGCTCGGGATCGGTGACGAAGTAGGGAGAGATGTAGCCCTTGTCGAAGAGCATGCCCTCGACGAGGTCGAGCTCCATCCCGAAGGTCTGGCTCTCCTCGACCGTGATCACGCCGTCGGTGCCGACCTTCTCGAGCGCCTCGGCGATCATCTCGCCGATCTCCTTGTCGGCCGCGGAGATGGCGGCGACGTTGGCGATCTGGGCCTTGTCGGTCTCGACCGGGGTCGACAGCTTCTTCACCGACTCGACCGCTACCTCGACCGCCGACTCGATGCCCCGCTTCAGGACCATCGGGTTGGCGCCGGCGGCCACGTTGCGCAGGCCCTCGCGAACCATCGCCCACGCCAGCACGGTGGCGGTGGTCGTGCCGTCACCGGCGACGTCGTCGGTCTTCTTCGCTACTTCCTTGACCAGCTCGGCGCCGATCTTCTCGTACGGGTCCTCGAGCTCGACCTCCTTGGCGATGGAAACACCATCGTTGGTGATGGTCGGCGCACCCCACTTCTTCTCGAGGACGACGTTGCGGCCCTTGGGGCCGAGGGTGACCCGCACGGCGTCGGCGAGCTTGTTCATGCCCGCCTCGAGGGCGCGGCGGGCGTTCTCGCTGTAGGCGATCTGCTTCGGCATACGTTTGTACCCCCTGGAGGGCCCCCGGCTCGGGGGCGGCGGCGGTTAGCACTCAACGAACACGAGTGCTAATAGGTTGGCACTCTCACCGGGAGAGTGCAAGTTCGCAGGTGCCCCACTTGGCGGCGGAGCCGGTGACCGCCGGCCGAGTGGTTGGCGGCCGCGAGGGCGGCGGCTTTGCCGACCGCCGGAGCAGGAGCCGGAGCTTGCGACGGCGACCATGGGAATCCGAGGCCGAGCCCGCATTCACGGCTGCGCGTCCCGACAACTGCCGATCGGTAGGGCTCGGCCAAAGCCGAGCCTGCTCGGCGGCGTGTGCTCGCCCTCTCTAGGTCACGGTGAAGGTGGTGACCATGCCTTCCTTCAGGTGGGACTCGTCCTCGGACTCCTCGAACACGTTGCAGATCAGGGTGTACTCGCCCGGGTCCAGGTCGAAGACGCCGTTGCAGGTGGTCCCAGCCGCGAACGCCTCGACCTCGCCGATCAGGGCGCCCTCGGGGAGCTGCTCCTCGTCGACCGAGCCGTGCTCGTCCAGCGGCAGGTCGGCGGGGGCCACGCCCTTCACGATGACGAGCTCGTGCGGGTCCTCACCGCTGTTGTCGAGGACGAATCCGATCTGGCCCGCGGGTGCCGTCGTCGTGTCCGGCTCGATCACCCACTCGTCGAGCGTCACGTTCACCCGTGTGCTTGCAGTGCTGAGATCGCCGACCGGCTGGCACTCCTCGGCGATCGCGGAGCCGGTCGCAGACGCCGAGCCGCTCGCCGAGCCGGTCGCGGAACCGGTCGCGGAACCCGTGGCCGATCCAGACCCCGTGCCCGAGCCGTCGCCGACCTCGCGCACGCTCGCGCCGTCGTCGTCGTCGGAGCACGCGGCCCCGACCGCTCCGAAGGAGAGCACGGCGATGGCGCCGACCAATATCAGACGCTTGGACATGGTGTTCGAGCTCCTTTGCTATGGGTTGGACGAGGGGACGAGCACCCGGCGCCGGACGACGCGGGTCACTGGCGAGTTCGAGCGCAGCGGGCCCACCGAGCGCCAGCCCCAACCTGCGAGGACCAGCGCGATCGAGATCCACACGACCCGAAGCAGCGCGGTGCCGGCCGGCTCGAGCCGGCCGTCGGGCAAGATCAGTCGCCACGCCTGGTACCAGGGGTTCCCGGTCTTCTCGAAGCCCACGATCAGGCGCCGATCGCCGAGCAGCCCCTCGACCGTGAGCCACCCGAACGTGACCACACCCAGGCCCGCGCCCGCCGCGAGCCACTTGCGCGCAGGGGCGTAGACCCCGACCCACCACGCCACCGCGAGGACCGCGCACGGCAGGACGACGACGACCTGGCGGCCGGGCCACCACCAGCCGTGCATCGTGAGGGCGACGAAGGTGGCGTTTAGCCAGCCCGCTGCCAGCGGAAGCGCGAGCACAGCCCATCCCCTGGGACGGCGGCGCAGCACGGCGACGAGTGCAGGGATCGCGAGAAGGAACGCGGGTTGCCACGCCGCGAGGCCGAAGCCACGGTCGGTGAGCAAGCCGAGCAGGCGCTGCGACCGCCCGAGGTAGTTGGGCGCCCGGCCGATCACGCTCGCTTCGCCGGTGACGAATGCGTCCCCGCTGGCGTAGACCGTCCAGCCTCCGTACAGCGCGTGGTGCGCCCAGAGATACACGATCCCTGCAAGGGCGAACGCGCCGACAAGGGTCACGGCGGCCCGGCGGTCGTCCCGTCGCCACAACACCACGAGACCGATGCCCGCGAGCACCGCCGCAACCGGCGCGTACTTGACCGAGAGCCACGGAAGCGCCAGGACGGCAAAGCCAAGAGTGAGGAGTCCGGTACGTCTCATCGCACCGGTCAGCGCTCCGATCGCGAGCGTCACCGCGAGCGCGGCCGGCAGCTCCGGATAGACCTGCGTGCCGTAGAACGCGAGCGGAGCGGTCGCGGAGAACGCGACCACCGTGACGACGGCGATCGTGAGCGGAACCGCGAACCGGCGGACGGCAACCCACAGGAGTGCCGCCGCCAGCGCGCCCGCGATCGCCGCCATGGCGAGCTTCGCCGCCACCCACCCCCCGACCCGCATCGGCAGCGCGAGCAAGGCCGGGAGCAGCGGGTCGTGCGGGACCACGCGGGTCCCGTCGGCTCGCACCTCCTCCTGCACGGGAAGGCCCACCTCGTGGAAGTCGAGATACCGGCCCTCGCGGCGCTCGTCGGCAATGTCGAGGTCGCCGTCCTCACCGAGGCTGATCGCGGTGATGAGATACTGCGGCTCGTCCGCGGTCAGGCGCGCGTTGCGCGTGGCGCGCACGCCGATCGTCGGTGCCACCCACACGGTGACCGCGATTCCGACGATCAGCGTGACGAGCCCGAGCCGCCGCCGCGTCAATGGACGCGCTCCATGTGGCGGATGGTGAGGAGCCAAGTGAGCACGCCTGAGAGCGCGACGAGCACGAGCGCGGCGAGCCCCGCGCGCCCGAAGTAGCCGCTCTCGGTCGCGCTCCAGATGCGGGTCGCCAGGGTTTCGAACCCGGTCGGCGCCAGGAGCAGCGTGGCCGGCAGCTCCTTCATCGTCGACAGCAGCACAAGCCCGGCGCCGGCGGCCAGTCCCGGGAGCATGAGCGGGAGGTCGACGGTGCGGAGGCGCCGCCATCGGCTCGCGCCCAGCGAGCGGGCGGCGTCGTCCATCCTGCGCGGCACACCACTCACCGCGACCTGCGACGCCCGCAACGCCTGCGCCCCGAAGTGGACGACATAGGCGAACACCAATGGCGGAAACGTCTGGTACAGCCCACCCCCGAGCGGCGCCCGCAGCAACCAGAACGCGACCGCGAGCGCGATCACCAGACCGGGGAGCGCGAAGCCGCTCACCACTAGCGCGTTCGTAACACCACCGGCGCGCGTCCTGTATCGGGTCGTGAGGTACGCGATCGGGAGGACGGCCACGATCGAGACCAGGGCCGCCACGATGGCGATTCCGGCGGTGTTGAAGGCCGGTTCGACGAGGTCGCCGGCATCGATGCGCCCGGCGCCGCCGACGGTGCGGAACCCTCGCCAGGTCCAGTGCGCGAGCACTGCCCCCGGAGCGAGCAGCGAGACGCCGGCGAGGGCACCGGCGAAGACGATCGCGGGAATCTTCCACGCGCCGAGCTTCGCTTCCAGCGCGTTGCGCCCTGCACCCACGGCCTCGGTGTGCGCCCGCCGGCGTCCGAGCGATCGCTCCGTGACGACGACCACGAGCGCCACGGTCGCCAGCAGCAGGCCGAGGACGAGCGCGGTCGACGGGTCGAACAACCGTGAGGCTTCGATCCGCGTGGTCAGCGTGTCGTAGCGCACGAGGGACACCGCGCCGAAGTCGCTCACGACGTAGAGGAAGACGAGCAGCGCACCGGCGGTGACCGCGCCTGCCGTCTGCGGCCACACGACCGTGCGGAACACCGCCGTCGGCGACCGGCCGAGCGATCGCGCCGATTCCTCGAGCGACGGCGGCAGCGCGGACAGGCGGGCCGCCACTGGCAGGTAGACGTACGGATAGCTGAGCAGCGTGAGCACCACAAACGCGGGCCAGTACCCCCGGGGCCGCGTGAGGAGATCGAAGCCGAACAGGTCGTCGGCCAGCCCGCCGGCGGCGAACGCGGCGACGAGCGCGAGCGCTCCAACGAACGACGGGATGACAAGGGGGAGCGCGAAGACCACCCGCCACACGCGCCGCCCTGGGAAGTCGGTGCGGATGACGAGCCACGCGAGGAGGGTGCCGAGTGCCGCCGTCGCGGCGGACACCGTCGTCGCGAGCACCACCGTGCGCTGCAGCGGGCCCAGCGCGACATCGGAGTCGAGGACGTCGAGCGCTTCGTCGCCGAGCCCGACGTTCCGAACGACGAGGTAGCCGAGGGGCGCCGCGAACAACGCCGCCAGCAGCACGCTCGTCGCGGCCAGTCCCGGAGGAGTGCGAGCGCCCGGACGCCGGGGTGCCGCCGCGGGGGGCAGCGGCGGCGCCACCGGCGGATCGACGGTCGTCACCCCCATCCGGACCTCAGGCCTGCTCGAGGCCGCTCTGCTCGATCAGCGCCTTCGTCTGCTCGAGCTCGCCGCCGAGGCTGCTGAGATCGATCTCGGGAGCGACGATCTCGTCCAGGGGAGGCAGGTCGGTGATCGACGGCTCGACCCCCGCAGCGAGCGGGTACTCGAGCGTCTCGTCGGCGTAGTAGCGCTGCGCCTGCTTCGACAGCAGGAAGTCGACGAAGTCCCGCGCCTCAGCCCTGTCGCCAGCGGTGTCGAGGATCCCGGCCGCGGTCACGAGAATGATCCCGCCGAGGTCCTCGGTCTCGAACAAGTGGTTCGCGGTCGGGCTGTCCGGGTCCTCGGCCTTGACCTCTTCGTTGTAGTAGTGGTTGACGAGCCCGAACTCGATCTCGCCTCGACCGACCGCCTCGACGATCGCGATGTTGTTGGCGTAGGTGACCGCACCGTTGTCCTTGATCCCTTCGAGCCACTGGAGCGTGCGCTCGTCGCCGGCCTGCTCGCGCATGGCGGTGACGAAGTCGAGGAACGACGCGTTGGTCGGCGCGACACCGAATCGGCCCTCGTACTCGGGCTGAGCGAGGTCGAACACCGACGGCGGCAGCTCGGACGGATCGACGAGCTCGGTGTTGTAGACGATCACCCGCACGCGGCCCGAGATGCCGACCCAGTCGCCGTCCTCGGCGCGGAACCGCGCATCGACCTGGTCGAGAATCGCTTGCGGCAGCTTGGTCAGCCGGCCCTTCGAGTCGAGGAACCCCGTCGCGCCCGGGCTCTGCGACAGGAAGACGTCGGCGGGCGACCGATCGCCCTCCTCGTCGATGAGGAGCGCGAGATCGGCGGTCTCCCCGTACCGGACCTCGATGTCGGTGCCGGTGGTGTCGGCGAAGTCGTCGAGCAGCGGTTTGATCAGCTCCTGGGTGCGACCCGAATAGATCGTCAACGCACCAGACTCCGAGCTCGAACAGGCGGCGCCGGCTGCGACCGCGACGGCCACCGCCAGCGCGGCTCCGACCATACGGACAGGGGCCTGCACGCGGTCAGGGTTGCACAGCGGGACGAGCGCTGTAAAGTCAGCCTTACTAAAGTTTGGTTTGGTAGTCCTCACAGGAGCCCCGCGTTGGCCGTCGCCGTCACCGAAGCCGCCCTTCCCCCGGTCGTGCTGTTCCTGCCCGCGCACAACGAGGACGCGACCGTGGCCGAGGTGATCGAGCGGGTGCCGGCGGAGGTCTACGGGCACCCGGTGCACTGCGTCGTCGTTGACGACGGCTCGGTCGACAGCACCGCCCGCGTGGCCACGACCGCAGGGGCCGACGTCGTGACACTCGGGCGCCACGCCGGCCTCGGCGCCGCGGTGCGTGCCGGGCTGGCCGAAGGTGTCGCCCGCGGCGCGGCGGCGGTGGCGTTCTGCGACGCCGACGGCGAGTACGCGCCGGAGCAACTCGACCGGGTGGTCGCGCCGATCCTGGCCGGAGAGGCCGACTACGTCGTCGGTTCGCGCTTCCGCGGTCGCATCGAGCGGATGCACTCGCATCGCCGGTTCGGGAACCGGGTCCTGACCTGGGCGCTGGCCCGCGCGGTCGGGCATCCGATCACCGACGGGCAGAGCGGGTACCGCGCGCTCTCCGCCGACGCGGCGGCATCAGCGCGAATCGCGCACGACTTCAACTACGCGCAGGTGCTCACCCTCGATCTCCTCGCCCAGGGGTTTCGCTACACCGAGGTACCGATCTCGTACCAATTCCGCCAGTACGGGCAGTCCTACGTCCGGCTCATCCCGTATCTGTGCGCGGTCGTGCCGACCATGTGGCGCGAGCTGCAGACGCGCGGGTGGAAGCCGGCGGAGCGTCAGTCCTCGACGACGTGGGCCCGGAAGCCTGCCCGCGCTTCTTCCCAGCGAGCCCGGTCGAGCTGACCGGCGGCGAAGGCGTCGGCCGCCGCCCACCCCATTGCCATCGCGTGGTGGGTGTTGTCGTGTGCGAACAGTCCCTGGCGACCGAGCGTGACCACGGTTCGGAGCTCGCTCGCCCACGCATCGAGCACGGCGAAGTCGCGCTCGAAGCCGCGCCGGTACACGGGGTACGCGTTCGGCACGCGCCGCACCTCGACGTGCACCGGTGCCGCCGGTGGCAGACCCTGCCCCGCCAGACGGTGCGCGACGAACTGGCCCAACTCGTCCGCGGACGCCCGCCAGACCGGATCACCGATCGCGCACGGCAACTCGGCACAGAGCACGGTGCGGTCGGCGGGGTCGGTGCCGTCGCCGTCGCGATAGTTCTTGGGCTCCG
>JAPSGP010000021.1 GCA_031177445.1 Acidimicrobiia bacterium | reverse complement strand
ATCCTCCTCTGTCGCTTGCTCGACGACCTGCTTGTAGATCGCCAGTGCCTGGGTCCAGAAGCGCTCGAGCTGGGCACGAAGGGCGCCGAGGCCATCTGGGTCGAGCTGGTAGACGCGCCGTGTTCCGACGGGACGGTCCACGACGAGCCGGGCCTGCTTCAGAACCTTGAGGTGCTGCGAGACGGCGGGCCGGCTGACCGGCAGCCCTCGGGCCAGCTCGCCGACCGCCTGCGGGCGCTCCGCCAGACGCTCGAAGATCGCGCGCCTGGTCGCATCGCCGAGAGCTGTCCATTGATCGATGCGGTAAGTGAGCACTAACGGTAAGCTAGCACTTACCACACGGCGCCACAAGTCGACGAAGCTGCGCCGAGGGCTGTCGGCTCGAGGGGGCGACTTCCTCGGCCAGTGACGCCGAGAACCCTTCGATGTCGAACTTGGCCGCCGCGTAGTACGCGCCGCCCGGCATCCTCTCGACGCGTCCGCGACGACATCTGCAGGAACTGACCGGAGCGCTGGCGGCGCTTCCTGGTGGGCGCTGCAGGCCTCGAACCTGCGACCTCCGCCTTGTAAGGGAGTCGGACTACGTGGACTGCAAGGGTCTGGTTGTGTCTGGTGTTACGCGACTCCGTGCGATTGCAACGCGAGCGACACGCGGACACACGCGGACACACGCGGAGAATCGTCGGAGAGTGCCAACGGGGGTGCCACGCACGCGCGAGGAAGTGCCTTCAACGCGACGAGGCGATCGCGCCGACGATGCCGCCGACGGCGCCGATCGCTGCGGCAACAAGCACCGCCTCGGTCGTCCACCACCGCGTATTCCGCTCGCGCCGGCGGTCGAGTTCGAGCCGAGCGCCGCGCGCGTTCTGCTCCAGCTTGTTCTGCTGGCCGGCGAGGTCGTGGAGCTGCTTCACCTCGGCGGTGTAGTCAGACGTGCCGTTCTGCATGGCATCCACCTCCCACGGGTGATCTCGATGTCGAGCGCCGCAAGAACGCAACGACGACGCATGCAGGATTCGGACGTCATCACCTTCGACATTGACTTCTACGCGTCGCGGCGTGGCAGCTTCGGGAGGCTGGTCGCCAGGCTCACGCCCGGTTGAAGCTCGAATGATTGAGGCCGGCGCTCAAGGAACTCGATACCGCGATTCCTCGCTTGAAAGGGCTCAAGTGCACAAGGGGCACCGGGACCAGTTCTTGTTTCCAATCAGCAGAGGGTCACTGGTTCGAAACCAGTGACCTCTGCCGTGTGAAGTCCCCGGGCCTTGTAGCTACGTATGCCTGCGCGTGTCAGCACTCCCGCGATTCCAGTCGTTGCAAATGAGAGGCACGCACTGACACACGCGGATAATCGGCGAGGGTGCCAGTCGAGCAGCGTGTGAGACGCTCAGCTTTCAACAGGGTTGCCTCGAGGTACTCCATAGCGTCTCGGTCACGTCGTCAGCCGGCGCGCGTCACGTGCTCGACCAGCCTCGATCCGGCGCCAGCCATTGCGACGCCGGAGCCTGCGCAAATGCGAGTTAACGCTCCGCTCCTCGCGCACCGGCTTCGCCACTCAGCCCGACCCGATGGCCCCACGCACGGCGTCACGCGCTCGGTCGACGACCGCGCTGGCTGCCCCGACGATGACGTTGCCTGGCGGCGTCGAAGGCGCCTTAGGGTGCGGACGGGTCGGCGCCGCATTCTTCGCCGTTCGCATCACCGTGGCCATGTCCTGGAGCTCTCGCTTCGACTTGGCTTGCCGGACCTTCGGGAACAGTTCGGCTTCCTCCTCTTTCACGTGCTCGTTGACGTCGTTCATGATCGTCCGCATCGTGGCCTCGAACTCTTCGGAACCCGGTTCCAATCGCTGAACCTTCGCCAAGTTCTCCTTGAGCTCTTGATGCTCGTCCAGGGCATGGTCCACCAGCCGCTTGGTGCCGCGGACCTCCGCCTTGACGTCCGGATAGAAGACCTGCTCTTCGACTGCCGCGTGTACCGAAAGCTCCTTGACGATCCGCTCCATGGTCTGTGCCTTGCGTGTAGTAGCGCCGGCACCCAGGCGGCGATAGCGACGGAAGAGCTCCTTCACCTCGCGATGATCTTTCCTCAGCAGTGCGATGGCATCCGCCCGCTGGGCGGAGCCCCGTCGTTTCGACGCCTGTGAACCGCGTTTGCGCGTACGCGAGGCCGTCTTCGTCGTCATGCGTGCAGACTTTCTGGCTGCACTTCGGGTGACCTTCTTCACTCGCGGCGTAGCGCGCTTTGCTCCCCCGGTTGTCTTCTTGCTGGCGCTGCGGGCGCCCTTCTTCACTCGGCGAGTGGACTTCTTAGCCGAGCGTGTCGTCGATGTGGTTGGCATGGTTCCTCCTATCCGCGCAGGCTGCCGCTGACCGCCACCCGCGCCGAATCGCTTCAGCTCGAGGTCGTCGGTGTAGCGGGCTGAACGCCATGCGTCCTCCAGTTACTCAGCGCACCTTCGGCGATCACCGTCACTGCGACATCCAAAGCGCTCATAGCCGAACGATTAAGTTGATCAACAGTGTGAGCACGAGCGAGGCAACAATCGAGAACAACAGCATCGCCAGGCATCCGCTGCTCCCGCCCAGGGGACGCACTTCGACATTGCGACCGACGCGCACTAGCTCTTGCGGGCTTTCTGTGTGCTCTTCAGCTTGTCGTCGACGCGCTTCGCCGTCCGCTTGGCACCGACCGCCTTGCGAGTCGCGCCGACCGCGGCGCGCTGACTCCCCAGCCGCTTGGCGCGAGCTGCCCGCTCTCGTTTGGCCACCGCCCGCTGGGAAGCGACTTCTGCATCGAGGGCAGCTTGCGCCTTCTCGCGTGCCGCTTGCTCGACCTGCTGCTCCTTGAGCTCCCGGTCTCGCTCTGCAGCCTCAACCTTCCTCGACGCCTCACGCTCGAGATCTTCCCGACGCTGCTCGTCGGTGCGCAGTCGCTCGTCCAGCTGCGCGTCGGCTGCGGCTTCCCGCTGAACGGCCTCAGCTTCCAACCCTTCGGCTCGCACCAATTCATGTGCCGCTGCGCGCTCGAGACGGCCCTCCTCATGGAGCCCGTGGTCGCGCAACAGGGCGCCGACCGCCTGCTTCACGTTCGCCCCGAAGGCATCGAACACCAAGGCCGGAGGGAAATTGCCCTCTCGATGAAGAACCACCTCCGCCAAGGTGAGCGGCAAACGTGACACCTGGAGACCACGCCGTATGACGGTCGCCGGGACCGCGGTTACGTTCATGACGATTCCTTCTCTTCGTCGCGCTGTCGGTTGACAGCCCGTTGGAGCTGATCTGCCGCCTCGCGGGCGTGTTGCGCATCGGACTCGAGCGCGTCAGGGACCTGTTGCGCCCGTACGCGCTCACGCACGGCTTCCCTCTCGTCGTGGTCGATGGAAGCTTCAACTGCCCGCTCGGCCTCGACGGCGGCAGCCTTGCGCTGCGCTTCCTCGCGGGCCAGGTTCTGTTCGTTCGTCGCGCGCTCGCGTTCCAGGCGCTCTTCGCGCACCGCGGCGGTCTCTTCGGCAGCCAAGCGGGCTTCTTCGACGGTCAACTCCTGCTCTCGATCGACGAGGTCGGCGACCTCTTGCTCCTCGCGAGCTTCGGTGTCGAGGCGGTGCGCTTCCCGAGTCGCGTCAGCGCGCTGCTCGTGCATTTCGCCTTCGCGCTCGAGTGCTTCGTCCTGGGTGATGGAGCCAAGCACGCGCTTGGCCTTGCCCTTAACGCGATCAAGCAAGCCGCTGGTCGGTGCATCGCTCGAATCAGGCGTGTGAGTCATCTCGGCGTACTCCTCGTTGAAGAACCGGGTGACAGAGCGAGGGACAGTGGGGCCCCTCGCTCTCACATCACACGGAAGGGGTCGTCCCGTTTGCCTAGCGCTGGGCTTCGTTCTGTCCTTGGCCACTGACGACGAACGGGCCTTCTCGCGACCCAGCCTTTGCCAGCCCGCGGCTGATGAGATAGGCGGCGATGATGCCGGCAAACAGCGACCATCCGATGTCGGTCTCGAACGTGTCGCTCACGTACGCCGCGACGACGACGGTGAACGCGCTCAGGATCGTGAGCCAGAACTCGGTGGTCATGACGCCCGGACGGGCCTCGGTCTCGCCGGCCACGAACATCCGCTGACCGTCTCGCATGCCGCGGGTGGCGCCGGTGGTGGTGCTTTCTACGCTTGACACTTGGCCTCCTTCGCCCGGCGACACGCCTTTCCGCACGCGCCGAACTGCTGATACGCCAGATTGATCCTTGGCGACTGCCGCTGATCAACTCCGCCTGCCCCACGCTGTCGGAGGCTGCCTGGTTCTTGCCCAAGCCAGGAACCCGGTAAACCGCCAGGCAGGCTCAGTGCGCGCGCGATCCCGGGACGTCCTCGCCGGCCCACCGACGTCTTCGGGTTTTGATGACCGCGGCGGCGGGCATTCTCGGCATGGCCTCCGACAGCGCGGGGCTCCAGCTTGAGAGGCAACCGCCCGATTCCCGTGTTGTGGCATCTCGTTAGACCCGTCGTTGGCCTGGCTCACCGACTGCTCGATCTCTCCATGTCGGGGCTCGATCTCTGCATGTCGGAGATGGACGAGGATGCTTCCTCACTTCGGGATCCCTTGCTCGCGCCGGATTCTGCGTCCGCCGAGGCCGCTGACTGGCTCTCTCCGGTGCGTCCGTACTTGAACTAGCCCTTCAAAGGCCGGCATTACGCGGCTCACGTATCACTGGAACCCCTTGGCAGGGGCGCGGCCTTTGTGGACCCTCAGCCTCCGCTGCAACGCGGAAGAAAATCCGACGAGCTCGCCGCGCAGCCTCGACCGCGAACAGTGCGATTCACAAACTGCGACGCCTGACCTTCCCGAGAGTTCCGCCGCGTTTTGTGTGGCCGTGTCAAGGGGAGGCTCTTCTCGTGCAAATTCAAGGCCTGTCGTGGGTGGGGGTTCGGGTTGCGGACCTATCGGCGGCAAAAGCGTTCTTCGAGCGGATGGGTCTGTCCCTCAACCACACCGAAGGTGACGTCGCGGCGTTCACGGCGAAGAACGGCGACACGGTGGAGGTGTTCGGCCCGGGAGACGACGATCACGCTCACTTCGATACCGGACCCGTCGTCGGCTTCGAAGTGGAAGACATCGTGGGAGCGCGCGCCGAGCTCGAGACCGTGGGAGTCGAGTTCATCGGAGCGATCGAGCGGGGCGGGGGCATGGCATGGACCCACTTCCGAGGGCCCCAGGGATTCGTCTACGAGCTCACAGCCCACGAGTAATTAGGAACCTCTGGTTCGCGCGGAGTCCACGCGACGTCGAAGGCTACGACGACGTCGTCGTCGACTGGACAGATGAATCGATTCCGCAACCGGATGCCGTCGGCGATCCGGCGAACGTGAAGGTCGCTGACGGCCTCGATCCCGGCGCCGATAATCGTTGGCGCGAGGGCGACCACCATGCGATCGACGGCACCGGCAGCGAGTAGAGACGTAATTACCTTGGCGCCTCCCTCTACGAGCAAGGATTCGATCCCGCGGTCACGGAGAAGCCGTAGTGCCTGAACGACATCGACCCCCCCGGGGCCGCGGCCCACGACGTGGACCGCGACATGCCTGTCGGTGAGCGACTGGCGCGCCGACGGCGATGCGCTTTCGGTCGTCAAGACGACGGTGGCGGCGTGGTCTCCGAGCACCTTGGCTTCGTGCGGCATCCGAAGGGTGGAATCCAGCACCACGCGTATCGGAGAGGAGCCCGGAACCATCCGGACGGTCAGCTGCGGGTCGTCCCGGAGGACCGTGTCGATGCCAACCATCACCGCGTCACACGCGGCCCGCAAGGCATGCGAAACGGCGCGTTCGCCCTCACAGCTAATCCACTTTGAATCGCCGCACGCCGTCGCGATGCGGCCATCGAGTGTCTGTGCGTACTTGAGGACAACGTAGGGACGATCCGCTGGCGCGCGTACAGCACCCATCAGTGCCGCGACATCCGGCGGCTTGGAGACGAGCTCAGAAAGCGGTTCCCCGCCTGGGTTTACGTGGCCAAGACGTGACCGCTTGGCGCGCAGATATGCGCGGCTGCGGGCATGCGGCGCAGTGGGAAGTGGACGGACGCCATCAATCTGGACGCCAAGGTGTTCGAGTGCCTCCACCTTGGTCGGGTTGTTCGTGAGCAGCGTGATTGACCTCACGCTCAGTGCCGCAAGCACCGCCGCGACGTCCACGTAGCTCCGGGCATCGACGGGCAGCCCGAGATGGATGTTGGCGTCGACGGTGTCGGTACCATTGTCCTGCTCGACGTAGGCGCGCAGCTTGTTTACGAGACCGATACCTCTTCCTTCGTGGCCCGTCGTATAGACGAGGAGGCCCTCGCCCGTCGCGGCGATGATGCGCAGTGCCCGTCGCAACTGCACACCGCAGTCGCAGCGCAGGGAGCCCAGCACATCGCCGGTCAGGCATTCGGAATGCACCCGGGTGAGTACACCACTTCGATCGGCGATGGGTCCCTTCGCGATCGCCAAGTGGACGAGCCCTTCATGCGACTGAAAGGCATGCGCGTCGAACTCTCCATACGGTGTGGGCAGCGTCACGCGTGTGATCTCTGTCGCTCCCGACATTCGTCCTCCCCCGTCGAGCGCACTTCAGCCCGCTCTATCCTTTGGCTACGCTAAACCGCCGCGCCAGTTGCGTTACCCGAGGCAGACAGTCGGAAACATGGAACCTACGCCCCGCGCCAAGGCGCTCTGGTTTGTCGGCCCCCGGTCGGTCGAGATCCGAGAATGTGGCCTTCCGGAACCGGGCCCGGGTCAGGCGTTTGTGCGGACAGCATTCTCGGGCATCAGCCCCGGAACCGAGTTGCTCGCCTACCGAGGGGACATCGACGAGACCGTGGCCCTGGATGAAACGTTGCCAACGTTGTCGGGGCGGTTTTCATACCCTTTCCGCTACGGGTACAGCTGCGTGGGCCGTGTCGAAGGCGGGGACGCCATCAGCGAGGGCACGCTTGTGTTCGCCTTTCACCCGCATCAGGATCGCTTCGTCGTCGACCGTGCAGACACGGTAGAGATTGACGCCGTCGAACCGCGCTTAGCAACTCTGTTCCCGCTCGTCGAGACGGCGCTCCAGGTGAACTTGGAGGCGGAGATCGAACCCGACGCCATGGTCGTGGTAGCGGGCCTGGGTGTCGTTGGGGTACTGATCGCCATGCTCCTGCAGCGAGGTGGCGCATCGGTCATTGGCAGCGAACCGCGGACGTGGCGCCGCAAGTTGGCGTCATCGCTCGGGATCGAGACCGTGGCACCCGCTGACCTTGACGCACACATCACGCGCGCGACACAGAATCGGGGCGCCGCTCTGCTCATTGAGGCGAGTGGCAACCCAGCCGCGTTGGCCGAAGGGTTGCGCGTGCTTGCACATGAGGGGACCGCCCTGGTCGTGTCGTGGTACGGGACGAAGCCAGTGACCCTTCCGCTCGGAGCCGAGTTTCACCGACGCCGGTTGACGATTCGCAGCACCCAGGTCTCAACCATTCCGGCGCGACTCGCGGACCAATGGTCTCGAGAGCGGCGGCGAGAGGCGGCGCTCGGCCTCATGAGCGAGCTTCCGCTGGATGCCCTAGCCACGCACGAGTTCCCATTCCGGGATGCCGCGGTCGCCTACCGGCAGGCCGAGGCAGGCCCACCTGGGTTGTTGCATGCGGCACTGTGTTATGAGTGAGGTCAGATGTACGAGGTCGGCGCCAGCGAGCTCGTGACCGCCTGGCATGTCATGCCGGGCATGGAAGGGCCTGAGGGGCAGCTCCATTCTCATGACTATCGCATTGATGTCGTCGTCGCGCGCGACGAGCTCGACGACCAGGGCATGGTCTGCGATCTCGACGTCCTGCGAGCAGCGCTCGGTGGCGCCACAAACCGGGTGCGCGATCGCAACCTCGAAGTCATCCAGCCCGAGGGGGCTGACGCCGTGACGGTGGAGATCTTCGCCCGGTGGATTCACGACCAGCTTCGCGGCATGCTCGGACGCATCCCGGCGACGCTGCATGTCCGCGTGTGGGAGACGCCTGAGGCGTTCGGGGGTTACGCCGCCGTGTTGGACTGAGGTCGGCCGCTGAGCAATGCTTCATAAGCCTGCACGCAACGGCGCGCGCACGCGACCCACGTGAAGCGCTCGTAAGCTACGGCGTGAGCGGCCCGACCCATCCCCTCACGACGGCGCCGGTCGTGTAGCAATGTGGCCAGGCGATCGCGCAAAGCCTCGACGTCTCCTGGAGGCACGAGATATCCGGTGTCCCCATCGGTGACCACTTCAGGCAGGCCGCCGATATCGCTGCAGACAACCGGCGTGCCGCTAGCCATTGCTTCGATGACGCTGAGGCCGAGAAGCTCCGAGATTGCCACTCGTCGTCCGAAGCACGTTTCCTCGACTGAGGGCAGGGCGAGGACCGCGTGGCGCCGCATGAGCCGTGGCAACTCGTCGTCCGCCACCGTACCGGCGAAGGTGACTCGCCCAGGCGAGGACGCCGCCAGCTTCCGCAACAGCTCCGGGTAATCACGTTCCGGGGGCGCAGGATCGTGGCCAGCGGAACCGGCGATCGTGAGTTCGCTATCGGCGGGAAGCGCCGCGATGAGCCGATCCACACCCTTGTGGGGCGTGAGACGGCCGACGAAGAGGAGCCCGGAGCGGCGATCGTCGCGGTCCGGGTGAAAGCGCGCGGGGTCAGCGCCGCCGAAAATCACCGCGGTGCGGTTCGGCGGTGCGCCGAGCATGGACGCGGAGTATCGCGAGACCGTGAGGAAGCGCTCGACAAGCCGCTCCGGATTGCGGCGCCGACGCGCGGACAAGCCGTGGTCCGTGACGACTCGCCGCTGATGTCGCAATCTGGCCGCCCAAAGCGAGATCGGCGTCGTCCGGCTGTGGAGCTGATGGGCGTGCACGACATCGGCTCCGCGCAGCTCTCGCACCATTCCGCCGCCGACGGGATGGGCCGGATGTCCACGGGCGTACGAGCGTGCTCGCAGAACGACGATGTCGAGCCCCCCGGCTTCTCGGATCCGCCCCGCCTCGCGCCCGAATGTCACCAGCCGAGACGGCACCTCGCTCGCCAGCGCCCTCGCCAGCTCGAGCGGATACCGTTCACCCCCTCCGAAAAGACCACGATCACCGAACACCGTCGGCGCGACGTGTGTGACCCTCATGCTGCGTGCCTCTCTGATCACCCTTGGCGACCCTGAGCGCTTGACCGGGGGATACCTCTATCACCGTCGCATGGCCGCCGCGGCAGGCGAGAACGACGCCACGTTGCACTTCGAATCCTGTCCTGAGCTGGTGTTCCCATTCGGGGTCGTCGCTGCGCGCGCGGTGCTGCGGCGGGCCCTGCGAGGCGCTGACGTCATGGTGGTTGACAGCATTGCGGCGGCGCTGCTCGCGCCCTGGATGCGCGGGGTCGACACTCCGATGGTGGCGATGTTGCACCAGCCGCCCGGTGGCATTGATCACGGTCGGCTGCGCAGCCGCATCCAGTCGCATCTGGACAGCCGAACGTACCGACATGCTCGCCTCCTAATGGTCGCCAGTGAGACCCTCGCTGACGACTTGCGGGCCCGAGGCCATGCGACCGGGCAAATTCGTGTCGTCGTCCCCGGTCGTGATCCGGCGCAGGCGACTCCACGAAGATTCGACCTCCGCGCAAAGAGCCGAGTGGCACTCCTGTGCGTCGGGAACTGGATCCCGCGGAAGGGGATTCTGGAAGTCCTGGAGGCCGTGGCGCGTCTTCCCGTCGATACCGTCACACTCCACTTGGTGGGAGACGACACTGCGGACCGTCGGTACACGAAACGACTTCGAAGGCGATTGCGCGACCCCGCTCTCATCGGACGCGTGGTCGTGCATGGCCCGCTACCGGCCGGCGACGTCGCGGCAATGTATGAGGCGGCCGACGTGTTCGTGCTTCCAAGCACCAAGGAGCCCTACGGCACTGTGCTTGGCGAAGCGCTGGCGGCTGGTTTGCCGATCGTCGGATGGAACGCCGGCAATCTGCCGCACTTGATCGAGAACGGACGTGAGGGTGTCCTCCTGCCCGTCGGCGACGTCGATGGATTGACCGCGGCGATTGGGCGGCTGGCCGTGAACGATGACGAGCGAGCCGCGATGGCAGACGCAGCACGAAGACGCGGAGAAGCGCTACCCACCTGGCAGGACACCGCGCGCGCGTTCTTCGCCGCGCTCAGAGAGGTCTCGCACTAGACGCCAGTCTCGGGCACGTCGTTGAACGAGACCAGTACAGGACCGTGCCGGGCAATCCAGATTCGCGCGATCGACCCGTCGAGCACGAACAGGCGCCAGGCGATCTCGTCGCCTACGCCGAGCGCCCAAGCGATAGCAGCCTTGATGGGCGACACGTGAGTGACGACGACGACGTCGCGCTCTGCTGCCTCGTCGGCAAGCTCTTGACAGGCGGCTCGCACTCGCATGCCAAGTGTGCGGAGCGACTCGCCACCACCAGGGGGAACAAGGGCCGGGTCGGCTCGCCATCTTCGCCACATGTCGTCGGTGAGGTCTTCCGGCCGGCAGCCATCTAGCGCGCCATAGTCGAGCTCGATCCAGCGTTCGTCTACGACCGATTGAAGACCGAATGCGTCGGCGGTTTCGCGGGCGCGTCGCAACGGACTCGAGATCACCCGTGCGCCGTGTGGGATGACGCCGGCCAACGCGGCTGCCTGCCGCTTCCCGACGGGAGACAGCATCGGGTCCTGACGACCGAGCAACACCCCGCGTGCGTTCTCTGCCGTTTGCCCGTGACGCACGAGGATCAACACAGACGAACCGTACCGGCCCTGCCAGACACGCCGAGCGGTGGGCGCGTCGATGGCTGAAGGCACAGAGCTGAGGCGCTCACCGTCGTGGCGACTACGGAGATCGAGGTTCCGTGTCGAGTGCGCTACGAAGTTGGGCCGGTCTGAGGTGTCTCACCCGTCTCGACCAGCGCTTGGGCGATCTCCCGCAGCTTGACGTTCAGGTGCTGGGAGGCCCGGCGAAGCAGATCGAAGGCCTGATCCGCCGACAGACGCTCGCGCTCCATCAGTATTCCCTGGGCTTGGCCGATCATCTCGCGCGTCCGGAGCGCCTCGAGGAGGTTGGTGGCCTTCTCGTGCTCCCTGGCTCGCGCTTCGGCAGAACAAAAGGCGATGCCGCCCAGCGTGCCGAAGATCTCAGCAGTACCACGATCGATCGTGCTGAAGGCGTCGCGCAGCGTCCCATACAGATTGAGTGCGCTCGGACGTCCACCAGCCGAGAGCGGGCAGGACAGGAGACTGCGAAATCCCATCGCCACTGCGGCGGGGCCGAACCGCGCCCAGCGGGGGTCGTCGCCCAGTTCTCTGGCGTAGAACGTGCGGCGCTCCACGACGGCATCAAGGCACGGGCCTTCATCTGCCTCGAATTGCAGCGCGTCGAGGTCGATCACGACGGGGTCGCTGAAGGCCATCGTCGTGACCTGCTCGTCCTCCACGAGGAAGATGCCCGCAACATCGCAGCCGGCGACGGAGACAACGGCCAGGTCCACGATTCGTTGCAGGGTGCCCCGCACCGTTCCCGGCGCGAACAGGGCGGTCGCAACCTCGGCCAGGCTGCCGGTCAGATCGGCGGAAGGCTCGTGGACCGTCATGGCACTCGCGGGCATTCATTTCCGAGCGTGGCCGTTCCGCAAACTTGTTGGCCGTGCGGGCTGGACCCCTTCGCCGAGGGCCGCGTTCAGGGCGGGCGTGCCCGGCACTAGCTCAGAGCCGACCCTAGAACAGGCGTCCGAGATGCTGCAGCCGTCACAGCCTCGATCCTCGGAGAGCACGCCTGACTACGAGGGAGACGGTTCAGCGCATCGCGGTCAGCGAAGAGCTTTGGAGAAAGCGGTTTCGTGCAGCGCACGGAGGGTAAGCGCTGCTCATGACCATTTTGCTGTGGCTCATTGCAGTCGTCGTCGCCATCGTCGGCATCGTGCAACTCTTCCAAGGCCAGATCATCCTCGGCATCGTGCTGATCGTCCTTGCGTGCTTGATTGGTCCCGGCGGTTACTCGATCTTCGAACGACGAACCGCGCGGCGCGGGTAACCACTGCTACAAGCTAGGACGATCGCCACGGCGCCGAGAATTGTGCGGGATTAGGGACTCGGCAACGCGCTGGTCCGGGACCGCTCGAGGAGCTCTTCACACACTCGAGCGAGCGTGACCTCAAGATGCATACAAACTCCGGGGGTGTCCGGTGCCATGGCGACCGTAAGCCCTGGCGGTGGAGTACGCCGACGTCATTGGTCAGGCGCACGGCAAGGGAACAGCTCAGCGCGGCTTTCCACCCGCGGTGTCCGTCGCCACGCCGTCCCAGGTGGAAATCCTCTCCGTTTCGATCCTGAGGATGGTCTCAGCCTGGCCTTCGCTGATCCTGCCGTCACCCTTGATGAGGAAACCGTGCTTTGCAGCGGGGCCAGGCTCGCCATAGTCGTCGACCACGAGGCTGACCGGCCCGTCCTGCAAACCGACGACCTGAGAGAGCCAGCGGGGCAGCTCGACGTCTCGGTCTTCGGGATTCCAGCGCCCGGGCACGGCCAACGGGCCGACCGAGGTCTTACAGGCGACGACGACGTCGAGGTGTGCGTGCTCGAGCCGACCGTCGGTCGTCTCGGTGCTGGGCCACAAGCCCCATGTGGTCAGCTTGTTTCGCTGTACCAAGAGCGCTCGCTCGGGCGTGAAAACGAGCATCGATCGCCGTTTCGGGGGCCGGCCTGCTCGGCCCCGCAAGGCGTCGCGACCGAAGGCGTGGAGGTCCGCAGCGTTGCGCAGCAAATAGCTCAGCACCAGTGGACCTGCCGCGATCAGCGGTCCGCTTCCGATGGCGAGACTGGTCGGCCTGAGAGGATCGATAATCCGGACCCGACCACTGGCAATGAACACGCCCCGCGCTCTACGCACGAGAATGCCCGCGTGGTCCCGCTTCGCCAGCGCTCTCGCCTTCAGCGTGCCAACCTCGGCGAAGAACCCGAGTCGCCCCCGGGCAAGGCCGTAGAGCATCGGTGTGACATGCGGGGTGCTCGCGCCCTGGATCGCGAGGTATGCCTGGCGCTCTTCGGTGAGCAGACTCAGGACATCCGCATTGCCCAGGGGGTCGTCGCTGTGTCGTTCACGCATTCCTCATCCACGTGGCGCTCGCGCGCGCTCTCCTGCAGTAGTCATGACGGCTCCTCCTCACGCTCGCCCCGTTCTTTGCCCGGTCAGCGCTCTCCAAAACCTCTTCGGCGTACGGATGACATGCAAAGAACGGTGAGCACGTGCACGACCGACGGAGGAAGCGAGACACCGTCGTTGAACCAAGCGACACCTTCCCGTGCCACAAGCGCGAAGCTCAACAACTTCGTCCTGGCCGCGGGACTCGAATGCGACTTCACGGTCCTGGCCGACCTTGCGACCTGCTCCGGACGGACAGGTGCAGCCCAGAGGGGGATGAGATGCAGCCCCTGAAGAGTGAAATCGGTCGGTTCGCGCGCGGTTATTGGGGGGAGAGTTCCTCTTCCGATTCGATCACGACACAGGCGTCGACTCCCGTGATCTCAAGCAGCCTACGGAACGGCTCAGCGAGATTGATCAGAATCAGTCTCCGCCCATCGGCGTTCAATTGGCTGGCAGCATGTGCCAGCACCCTGAGGCCGCTCGAGTCCAGGAACTCGAGCTCCGCGCAGTCGAGACCGACGTCGCCGGGACTCTCGGCGGTCATTGCTGCCAGAACGTCGCGCAACTCCGGTTCTGTCGCGATATCGATCTCGCCGGCGACCGTCACGGTCGATCGTCCGTGGTGGTCGGGCAGTCGCACAAACCGCAGCTGCCCCGAATTGCTGGTTCGTTCATCGGTCACCGGCCGTCTCCTATTGAGCTCACTGGGTCTGCGAATCTGAAACAGACAGGTCTTTCTAGCATGGACAGACAGTTCCGTCTATACTGAATTCGTGTCGAGCACCGTGAGCAATGCTGTTCAGCCGGAGCTCGGCGCCCGGGAGCGGATCCTCGAAGCCGCCTACGAGCTGTTCGCCCCCCGTGGGATTCGTGACGTCGGCATGGACGAGATCATCGAGCGCTCGGGCGTGGCCAAAGCCACGATGTACCGCCATTTCGGGTCGAAGAATGATCTCGTAGTCGCCTTCTTGAGCCTTCGCGAGCAGCGCTGGACCTATGGATTCGTGGAGACCGAAGCGAGAGCGCGCGGTACGACGCCAGAAGAGCAGCTGCTCGCCATCTTCGACGTCTTCGACGACTGGTTTCGCCGAAACGACTTCGAAGCGTGCTCCTTCATCAATGTGTTGCTCGAGATGGGACCGCAACATCCCGCCGGCGAGGCCTGCATCGATCACCTGTCGAACATCAGATCCGTTGTTGCAACACTGGCTGAGCAAGCGGGGCTTCGGGAACCGGAGTCCTTCGCTCGCTCGTGGCACATCCTCATGAAGGGTTCGATCGTCTCGGCAACCGAGGGCGATACGGAGGCGGCACGGCGGGCGCAATCGATGGCGCGCCTTCTCATTGAGGCGCACCGCTGACTTCGAGTCAGCCGAGAACGCTGACAAGCGCCGAGTCCCCGTCGTGTCGAAGACGCCCGTGGCGATCGCATTGATCGGTGTAACGGGTTCACGATCCGCGCCGACACGCCCGGTGCGAGGTGCTCATCTGCGTGCTCAGCGACTTCCCGCATCCCGAGAACCCGCTCAACGGTCAACCCGAAAATGCGCCAGAGGCATCATGCCGCCTCAGCGCTGCACGCGGGGGGTTCGGCTCAGCCACACCGAGCTGCAGATCGGTCGGTCGCCGTACGCACCGGCCTGGCCACCTTGTCGGGCGAGGGCGTGATGACCCTGCGTGCGCGCTCCGCAGCAGAACGGGCATTCTGGGTGCGTGCCGAGTCCGGAACTGACACCTGGGCAGTACTGGACAGTGTCGTCAGCGTGTTCGACCTCGAGAAGGGCCCAGAAGTACGGCATGGCGAGGCGACCGAATGGAATGTTCGCCAAGTTGGTGATGTCAGGCGAGAAGAACCACACGCCGTCGGTCCCATCGGGTGCGCGCACGTAGGTGCGGAGGTTGGTTTCGGGATAGCGGCGCGGGCCTGGTAGTGGGACCGTCCCGCCGAGACTCAGTGTCGTCGTGAAGGGCGTGGGGCCTACCCAAGCCCGGCCCTCGAAGAGGTCGAGCTGCAGGGGCGCTGGGATCAGCCCTCGCAGCGCCGCAGGCGGGTAGTCCCAATGAAAGAACCCAGCGGATCGCCAGTCCTGTCGCATGAGAGGCCGACCCACGTGTTGGTCAGGTGCGAGGCTTGGCACGACATGCGAGCCGCAACTAGACGAGACCTGACGGTTCTGGCTGGCGGTCTGCTTCGGTCCGCTGCGGCATGAGGGCGTTGTCACGGGTCACGGCTGCCGTGAGGCTGAGATGGCCACCGAGGTATCCGCCGACGACGGCTGCGACACCACCCAGGACGCCGAGCGCCATGCCGCGGAGGTGGTGCTGTCTCCGGCGCGCCAGGTACGACGCCGTGTAGAGCCCGAGCGCCACGGTGTTCGCCGCCGCGTGAGTCACGCCGACTCGCTTCGACGGTCGGTCGACGGAGAGCCAGTCGGACAGACCGGCCGCGGCCGTCGGCAAGGCGGCGAGCACCCCCAACCCGACCAATCGACGGCTGGCCTTTCGACTGCCCGAGCCGCCGAGAAAGTCCAAGAGCATCGCGCTCGTCCAACAGCCCAGCGGATAGTCGGTCAGCAGTGGGTGGAACGCGTGTCCCAGCCATTCGCCGGAAAGCACCGACCGAGGCTGTCCGTGACCGAGTGGTCGCCCAAGCCGCTCCATGGGCTCGACAACCCGATCTAACCCCACGTTCCCCTCGATGCGCCGCACGGCTTCGAGAAAGCCTCCAGATCCATTCACGAAGAGACCTTGCCCTCTGGTTGCGAACGTGAACCGCCCTGGCGACATCGACTAGCGCATTTCCGTCCCGCGGCTTGTTTGGGTCTGTGCAGACCTCGGGCAGAAAGCGTTCAGCGTCCAGGAGCGGGGGCACTCCTATCGCAGCGAGCCCGAGAAGCCCGATGCACCGGCGGCTCGTCGTCCCTCACCACTGCGCGTGACATGCATCGGGAAAGGGAGATACGCAATGGCAATGACCGATCCAGCAGGAACCACCGGCCAGGCATCTGCGTCGAGACAGGATGGTCGCAGGGCGTTCTTCGCCGGCGAGACCGAGGCCCGCCCAGGGTTGATGACCACCGAGTACTGGTTGACGGTTCTCAGCGCCGCCACGCTGGTTATCGCCGGCTACATCTCGGACACGTTTGATACGGATGTGGCGTGGGCGCTGTTCGCGGGTGTCATCGCGGCCTACGCCCTGAGCCGTGGGCTCGCCAAGTGCGGATCGCGTGAGGGACCGTTCATCATTGGTGATCGTGGCCAGGCAGCGCCGCGGTCCTAGCTGCTCGGCCAGGCCGACGAACCGGGAGCTGTCCTGTCGCTCCCGGTTCGTTCGCGCTTGGACCATCACGTGCGCCTTCTGGAGTCAACATGCGCCGAGGTCGGGACCTGGAGGTTCGCCCTTTCGGGGGTAGGGCAGGTTGCCTGACGATGATCCTCGTCTCGGTCATCGCCTCAGTCCTGTTGATCCTCCTCGTCAACCTGCTCGTACGTGTCTAAGGTCGGCTTCAAGGGTCTTCCGACCAACGGGGCATCGTCAAGGTTTGCCTTCGAACGACCGGCGGGTAGCGATGGCTAGCGGCCGGGACCGGAGGCGACCATGGCATTCAATCCGCTCGAGCAAGAAGGCATCCCCGTCGATGAGCAGTTCCGCAGTTGGTCGGAGCTGAACGTCGATCCCTACGAGAAGTCGACGGTCGATCCCTACACCCGCACGCGCGTCATCCTCATGAACGGGATCGAAGTCGAGTCGATCATCTTCTCGCATCAATTCGCCCGTCACACTGATGACCTCATGCTCAAGCAGCTGCTGGCCATGGGCCGGCGGATCGACCAGCAGCAGCAGAA
>JAPSGP010000421.1 GCA_031177445.1 Acidimicrobiia bacterium | reverse complement strand
CGTTGCTGACGGTCGAGCCGGTGGTGTCTCATCTCCCTGCGTACGGCGAGATCGGGGCGCCGAACTCAGTTGCGCACGAGATCGGCCCTTCATCCGGCGCCAAGACGGCGCCGGCGCGCAGCTGCCCGGCAGCTTTCGCGAGCCAAACCTGCGCAAGGCGGCGAGAAGCTCCAAAAGCTCACCGTCCCTACCGGATGCTCCCGTGTCGATGATCTCAGCCCGACACCGGCTCGCCATGTTCGTCATGGTCGTTGCGATTGCTGCGGCGGGCGTCCTACAGGCCTGCGGCGAGGAGTCGCCCGACGCCGCCGGCGAATCGATGACCGTCGGCCTGTCCGCACCGCCCGACTCACTCGATCCCGCGCTGTCGTTCAGCCCCGAGGTCTGGGAGTCGCTGTGGCTCGTCTACACCCCGCTGCTCACGTACGCGCATGAGGAGGGCGAGGCCGGCACGGAGCTGGTCCCCGGGCTCGCCGAGGAGACGCCGCAGATCTCGGCGGACGGCCGTCGGTACGAGCTGCGTCTGCGCGAGGGGCTCGAGTACTCGGACGGGACGCCGGTCAGGGCCAGCGACTTCGAGCACACGATCGAGCGAGTGCTCGCGCTCGAGTCGCCGGGGACGAGCTTCTTCGCCTCGATCGAGGGAGCTGATGAGTTCATCGAGGCCGGCCGCCAGCGCGCCGAGATCCCGGGCATCGACACGGACGACCGCACCGGCGAGATCGCGATCGAGCTCGAGGCGCCCGACGCCACGTTTGCGAACTCGCTCGCCACGACGTTCGCCGGACTGGTTCCCAGCGACACGCCGATGCGCAACATGAACCAGGATCCACCGCCGGGAGTCGGCCCCTACGCCTTCGCCGGCACGGATCGCGACGGCGGGTTCTCACTCGAGCGAGTCGATGGGTTCGAGCTGGACCCGGTTCCCGAGCCGACCGTCGACGCCGTCACCGCCGAAGTCGTTCGTGACGCGAGCCGTGCCACCGAGGACGTCATCTCAGGGCGCCTCGACTACTTCGTCAACCCACCGGCGCCCGACCAGCTCGCCGAGGTCCGCGACCGCTACGCCGACCGCTACGCGGAGTTCCCGACGACCTCGATCTACTACTTCTTCATCCGTCCGGACCTCGAGCCGTTCGATGATCGCCGGGTTCGCCGGGCGGTGAACCTGGCGATCGACCAGACCGCGATCGTCCGCCTGTTCGGAGGCCTGCTCGAGCCGACGTGCAACGTAATTCCTCCCGACGTTCCCGGCTACCAGCCGCTCGAGCCCTGCCCGTACGGCGACCCGGAAGGGCCGGCCGAGCTCGACCGCGCGCGCGAGCTGGTGACTGCCGCCGGGGCAGAGGGCGAGCAGGTGACCGTGTGGGGCAACAGCGAGCCGGAGCCGGAGCGGGTCACCGAGTACCTGGCCGACGCCCTCAATCAGATCGGGCTCGACGCCGAGCCGCGCGTCATCGGCCCGAGCGTCTACTTCCAGACCGTCGGCAACGAGCGCACCGAGGCGCAGATCGGCTTCGCCAACTACTTCCTCGACTTTCCCCACCCGGGGAACGTGCTGAGCATCGTTGACGGCGACCTCGTGCAGCAGCGGGCCACCTCGAACCTCGGCCGCGTCGACGATGCCGAGCTCAACGCGAGCCTTGACCGGCTGCGGCGCGTGCCGGACCTCGAGAGCGTCGAGGACGAGTACGCGGAGATCGACGCCGATGTCGTCCGCCAGGCATACGTGGCCCCGTTCGGAAACCGCAAGCTGACCACCTTCGTCTCCGAGCGGATGAACATCGACTGCGTCCGTGTTCACCCCGTGTACGGCCACGACTACACGAGCTTCTGCATCGATGGCTGACCGCTCACGCCGCCGGGCGCAACCATTTGGGCCGCCGTATGCCGGGTACCATGGCCAGCGCGACATGCGCGGTTCGGGTGGGGGGACCAGCGAGCCGGGCGAAGGCAGCCTGGCCCTGACGACGTCGCAGGTCGCGGGCCGGATCGGCGTCTCGCTCGGCACCGTGCGCCGGTGGGCGGACCATGGGCACCTGCGCTCGTACCGCACGCCGGGCGGCCAGCGCCGCTTCAGCGTCGAGGACGTCGAGCGGTTCGTGGCCTCGCTCGAGCGGCGCGACCGGCCTCGAAGCTAGCGAGCTCCGGCGGAAGCCCCGATCGCTGATCTTTGGTGGCTATAGCCACCTCGATTCAGCACTCGTCGAGAGCCTGTGGGTCCGAAACTCGGCGAGAGCCTCTGGATCCGACTCAGGCGGGCACACCCTCAGCGCCCACCGACTCGCCGATCCGGCGCTCGAGGGCGAGCTCCTGGTCGAAGTCGGCGCCACCGGCATGGCGGTACTGGGTGTCGGTGCCGCGCAGCACCTTGGCGAGCGCCTCCACGTAGCGACCCTCGAGCTGGGTGCCCGCCACGCGCCTCAGCTCGCGCAGCGCCTCGAAGGAGCTCATCCTGACGCGGTAGGTGTCCTCCGCCGTCAGGGTGTCGTAGACCTCCGCCACCGCGATGATCTTCGCCACCTCGGGGATCTCGTCGCCGGGCAGGCCGGCGGGATACCCGCGCCCGTCGAGGCGCTCGTGGTGGGCGCGAATGATCTCGGCGATCGGGCCGTAGACGCCGAGGTCCCTCAGCATCGCAGCGCCAAGCTCAGGGTGTCGCCTGATGCCCTTCCAGTCGTTCTCGCTGAGGTCCACGCCGCGCTCCATCACCCGGTCGGAGAGGGCGAACTTGCCGACGTCGTGAAGCAGGCCGGCGGTATGGGCGAGCTCCCGGTCGCGCGCCGGCAGACCGGCCTCGGCGGCGATGTCGCGTGCGAAACGGGCGACGGCGGCGCAGTGACGCGCGGTACGGCCATCCCGCATATCGACGTTGCGGATCATCCCCGAGAGGACGCCCCATGAGAGCGAGGCGTACTGGCGGGTCCGGTGGTTGGCCTCGGCGACCAGCCGGAGCTGATAGGTCAAAGCGAGGAGGCCGGCGCAAGCGTCGTCGCCCTTCTGCTCGCCGGCATCCTCGCTTTGACCTATCAGCTCCGGCTGG
>JAPSGP010000139.1 GCA_031177445.1 Acidimicrobiia bacterium | reverse complement strand
TCGCCTTTGCCCTTGTGCGTCTTGAGCTTCGCGAGCATCGAGACCTTGGACATCCACCGTTCCTTCTCGCGGGGTCGTTCCTACGTCGCGCAGCGTGATCGTAAGCTCCTCTCCGTGACCGTGCACGAGCGGCCGTTCGGTCGCGTCTTCGAGGACTTCGAGATCGGCGACGTGTACAAGCACTGGCCGGGCAAGACGATCACGGAATACGACGACCATCTCTTCTGCTTGATCACGATGAACCACCATCCGCTTCATCTCGACGCGTGGTACGCCGAGACGACGACCCAGTTCGGCAAGAACGTGGTGGTGGGCAATCTCGTGTACTCCGTCGTCCTGGGCATGAGCGTGCCCGACGTGAGCGGCGCCGCGATCGCCAATCTCGAGGTCGAGGAGCTCAGGCACCAGAAGCCGACCTTCCATGGCGACACCATCTACGCCGAGACGAAGGTGCTCGACAAGAAGGAGTCGTCGAGCAAGCCCGATCGCGGAGTCGTCACGGTCGAGACGCGCGGGTTCAACCAGCGGGGAGAAGAGGTGTGCTACTTCCGGCGCAAGGTGATGGTCCCCAAGCGTGACGCGGTGAAACACCGCGAGCGGCCGTACGCCTCGCCCGAGTAAGGAGCGCGCGGGCGTGTCGCCGCCATCGCCCGGACCCTGCACGTTCTGCGAGATCGCCGCCGGCGCGCGGCCGGCGCATCTCGTCCACGAGACCGACGACGTGGTCGCGTTCCTCGACCACCGCCCATTGTTCGAAGGCCACACGCTGGTGGCCCCGCGCCGGCACATCGAGACGTTGCTCGAGCTGCCCGAGCCGGCCGTGGGCCCGTTCTTCGTCGAGGTCCAGCGCATCACGGCCGCGGTGACGACCGCCATGGGCGCCCAAGGGAGCTTCGTCGCCGAGAACAACGTGGTCAGCCAGAGCGTGCCGCATCTGCACGTCCACGTCGTGCCCCGCAACCGCAAGGACGGGCTCCGGGGGTTCTTCTGGCCCCGCACCCGGTACGCCGGCGACGCCGAGATGGCGGCGGTCGCCGCCCGCATCGCTGCTAAGCTGTAATCTTGTAATCACAGCACCAGCGATGCAGACGGACCCGGAGGCCGGCATGCGCAACGTCTCGAGCACCACCCTGGGCTGGTTCGTGGGCCAGCTGCCGGACGGCTGGTTCACCGGCCCGCCCGAGATCACCTACGACCGGGACGAGATCCTCGTGATCGGCACGCTGGCCGAGCCGGAGCAGGCCCGGGACGCCGACGAGGAGACGCGCCGAGCGGCGTGCCGGGGCCGGGTCGAGGCGTTCCGGGAGGACACCCGCGCCGCCCGTATGCGCATCGCCGACCAGGCAGAGGCGAAGTTCGGTCGGAAGGTGGCCTGGGGCGTCCGGTGCGGCGACGAGCGCGTGACGTTCACCACCCTGAGCGTCCCGGTCATGACCCGGCTGCGCCTGCAGGAGCGGTCGGTGCTCGACACGCTGGTCGAGGCCAATGTCGCCCGCAGTCGCAGCGAAGCACTCGCCTGGTGTGTGCGGCTGGTCCGCGATCACGAAGGCGACTGGATCGATCAGCTGCGGGAGGCGCTGGCGCACGTCGACGAAGCTCGCGCCGGCGGCCCCGAGCCGTCATCCGGCTGACGGAGGCCGCCGCCCGCGCACCGACCGGCCGCGGGGGTCTGCCACACTCTTCGCGGTGGTGCGCCGGGTGGGGAGCTTCGCGTGCGGCGCGCTCCTGGCTGGCGGCGTGCTCCTGGTCGGCGCGGCGCCGGCGGCCGCGCTCCCGGCGTCGTCGTCTCCCGCACCACTGCCGGCACTCGCCCCGCTGCCGAGGATCGACCCGCGATCGCCGTCGCTGTCGCCGGGAGGGCAGCAGCTCCTGGCGCGCGCCGACACGGACGATGCACCCCGCTACTCGTTGAGCGCGCGCGTCGACCCGCGCACTGGCCGAGTCGACGCCCGCTATCGAGCACGGCTCGCCCGGCCCCGAGACGGGGAGCTGCGCCTGCGCATGCTCGCCGGGCTCCCGGCGCTCCACTCCGGTCTCGAGTTGCAGGACGTGACCGTGGGCGGGAAACCGGTGGCCGTCCGCCGCGACGACGCCCTCCTCGTCCTGGCGACGAAGCGCCGGCTCAGCGCCACCGTCGATGTACAGCTGCGGTTCTCGTATCGCGTGCCGCGCGGCGACTCGACGGTCGGACGCTTCCTGACCCAGGCCACGATCGGCGTCTTGGCCCGTCATCGCGACGTGCTCCTGCTCGGGCACTGGTTCCCGCTGTGGCTTCCACCTGGAGCCGACGGCGATCCTGATCTCTCGGGGTACGGCGACATCGGGAACTTCGCCGCGGGTGCGATCACCGCCCGCGTCGAGGTGCCCGACGACTACCGCGTCTACGGGCCCGGCACGACCGTCGCCGATCGAGAAGCGGACGGCGCTCGAACGGTGACCGAGTCCGGGGTCGGGCTGCGCGACCTGTCGCTCGTGATCGCCCGCGGGATGCACTCGGCCGAGGTGCAGACGGGCTACGTCACGGTCCGCTCCACCGCTCCCGCCGGTGTCGACGTGCAGCGCGCCGCCGAAGAGGCCGCCGCCGACCTCGAGGTACTGGCGCACGCCTTCGGGCCCTATCCGTGGACGGAGCTCGACGAGCTCGACGTGCCGCTCGGTCCGCAGGTGGGCGGGATGGAGTGGCCGGGCGCGATCTGGATCGACGGCTTCGGGCTCGACACCGAGGGCGACGTCGACCTCACGGTGGTGCACGAGCTCGCTCACCAGTGGTGGCACGCTCTGGTGGGCAACGACTCGATGGCGGCGTCGGTGGTCGACGAGCCCCTGGCGCAATACTCCATGTGCGTGGTCTCCGAGGCGCGTGGGATGGGCCGCGGGCCGTGCCGGTTCGGCGGTCGCTTTCCTGGCTCGGTCGAGCCGGCGTGCCTCGATCGTCCGACGGAGGAGTTCGCCCCGGGCGAGTACGGCGATCTGATCTACGGCGAAGCGCCCGCGTTCTACGTCGAACTGGCCGCGCTCGTCGGTGCCGACGCGGCCGCGGCCTCGCTCCGTGCTGTCGTCGAGAAGCACGCGTTCGGATCCATCACGCCGGCGGCGCTTCGCGTGGAGCTCGCCGGCGCCGTGCCCGAACGATCGGCGGAGGTGCTCGAGCTCTGGGACACGGTGATCGGGCCGCCGGGGTGCAAGCCGGGGCGCTGACGCACGGGTCAGGCGCTGAGGAACGTGACGATCCGGTGGTTCACGACGTCGGGCTCCTCGAGATGCAGGAAGTGCCCGGTGCCCGGCACGATGACGAGCTCGAGCCCTGCCGGAAAGAACGGCCGCAGCTCGTCCTCGTTCACGGTCTCGATGCCCATCACCCCGTCGTCGCTGCCATGGAGGTACAGCGTCGGCACCGGTGTCGGCTCCAGGAACTTGGCCGCCACCGCGTCGAGTGCGGGGTCACCGGGCTTCGACCCGAACGTGTACCGGTAGTAGTCGAGGGCGGCGCTCAGGCACCCGGGCTGGTCGAATGTCGCCTTCAGCGCGCCCATGTACTCGGCGTCGGGCTCGAAGCCGGGTGACCAGTCGTGCCACAGCGTGTCGATGACCGCGTAGTCGTTCATCGGGACCACGCCGTCCGACACCGGCAGCTGGAAGAAGTACGAGTACCAGGAGCGCTTGAGCTGGGCCGGCTGGAAGATGTGCTGTCCGAGCGCGGCCGCGTGCGGGACCGCCAGGTTGGCGAGCCGCTGGAAGCGATGGGGCGCGTGCGCGACCGCGGTGTAGCCGGCGATCGCCCCCCAGTCGTGGCCTACCAGCACCGCGGGCCCGTCGCCGGCGAGCTCGTCGGCGAGCGCGACCGCATCGAGCGCCAGCGAGGCGATCTGGTAGTTCCCGTCGGGTGCCAGCGTCGTGGGGTGATACCCACGCATCCAGGGCGCGACCGCGTGGAACCCGGCGGCGGCAAGCTCGCTCAGGAGCGCGGCGTAGGTCGGCGCGTGGTCGGGGAAGCCGTGCAGGCACAGGGCGAGCGTTCCCGCGCGCGGCCCGTCCTCGAGATAGGAGAACGTGATCCCGTTGACGGTCACTCGGCCCGTGTCCATCAGCGAGGGATCATACGGCTGCATGCCCGAGCGGCCAGCAGTCATCTGCGCGACACCCATCCGCAACGAGGCGCGCTTCCTCCTCATGTGGGAGCGGGCTCGCCAGGAGTTCCCCGGCCCTCGCGTCGTGCTCTGTCTCGATGCGGACGAGATGCTGACCGCGGGCGCGGCGTCGACCCGAAGCTGGCAGAAGATGCTGGAGGCACCACCGGGGACCTCCCTGCAGCTGCAGTGGATCAACCTCCTGCCCGACGGCACCGCGTGGTTGCCGCCCGTACCGAAGCCGTTCGGCCTGGTGGACGACGGCAGCGGTCCCGACCCGAGCCTGCACCCCCGCCAGAAGGCATCCGAGGGCTCGGGCGAGCCACTCGTCCTCGACGAGATCGGCGTGCTGCACCTGCAGCACCTCGACTGGGCGAACATGAAGTCCAAGCAGCGCTGGTACCAGGCGTGGGATCGCGTGCAGAACCCGGAGCGCCGACCGATCACCGTGTACCGGACGTACCACTGGATGGACGCGCTGGCTCCGTCGCAAGTCATAGCGGTGGACGAGCGCTGGTTCGCCGAGTACGTGGCGGCGGGGATCGATCTGCTCGACGTCGAGCCGCTGCCGAACCCGACGTGGCAGGACCGAGAGGTCGTCGTGCTCATCGACGAGCACGGGCCCGAGACCTTTCGACACGTCGACCTGTGGGACCACGACTGGAGCGCGGCCGCGGCGGCCTGCGGACGCACGGCGCCGGTCGATCCGCGCAGTCGCTTCGACCGCCTGGTCCTGCGATTCCTCGCCCAGACCCAGGGTCGTCGCCGGCGGCTTCCACGGCGCGTGGTCGAGCGAGCGCTCGCCGTGGCCGGGTGGTGAGGGCCCGGCCGGTGCGGCATGCGTTTGTGAAATCCAGGAAAGTCGGTATCCTCCGGGTTGTGCCTGGGGGGCTGAAGGTTCGTTTCCACGGCGTGCGCGGCTCCACCCCTTGTGCCGGTCCGCGGTTCGAGCGCTACGGCGGGAACACGTCGTGCGTCTCGGTCGAGGCCGACGGCCACGACCCGATCATCTTCGACATGGGGACCGGCCTGCGCCCGTACGGCGAGGAGATCATGGCGGGCGGCGCCGAGCGCTTTCGCGGTCATGTTCTGCTCAGCCACCTGCACTGGGACCACATCCAGGGGCTCCCGTTCTTCGGTCCGATGTCGCGGCCGGACGCCACCCTCGACGTCTACGGCCCCCGCCAGGAGGAAGGTCCGCTCGACGAGGTGTTCGCGGGCGTCATGCGTCCGCCCTACTTCCCGATCACTCCCGACGAGCTGCACGGCACGGTGCGCTTCTACGGCGTCGGCGAAGACCACTACCCGGTGAACGGTGCCAAGGTGCGATCCCGTTGGGTGCGGCACACGAGCCCCACGATCGGGTACCGCGTCGACATCGAGGGCTTCAGCGTGGCCTACGTGTCCGACCACGGTCCGGGATGTTCCGACGACGCCGACGACTTCGTGCCCCCGGGCGTGCTCGAGCTCGCCGACCGGGTCGACCTGCTGATCCACGACGCCCAGCACACGTGCGAGGAGTTCGAGGCCAAGCGCCACTTCGGTCACTCGAGCATCGAGTACGCGCTCCACGTCGCCCGGGAGGCCGGCGCCCGGCGGCTCGTCCTCTTCCATCACTGCCCGTCGCATTGCGACGACGATGTCGACCGCATGCACCGGCAGACGACCGACCTCGCCGACCGAGGAAGCGGAACACTCGACGTGTACGCTGCGGCCGAAGGACTCAGCATCGAGCTGGCCTACGACCACACCTGAACCCACGCTCGCGTGACCGACTCTCAGAGCGCCGAGGCGCTCATGCCGCCCGACGAGGCATCGTTCCGCACGGTTCTGGGCCATTTTGCGACGGGCGTGACGATCATCACCGCGATGAACGGCAGCGAGCCGGTCGGGGTTTCGGCGAACGCGTTCACGTCCGTCTCCCTCGACCCGCCGTTGGTGCTGTTCTGCGCGGCCAAGTCGTCCACCACGTGGCCGAAGATCGAGCAGGCGGGGAAGTTCACCGTGAACATCCTCAGCGAGCATCAAGAAGACGTGTGCCGCGTGTTCGCGACCAAGGGCGCCGACCGGTTCACCCGGATCGGGTGGCGGCCGTCGGCAAACGGCAATCCGATCCTCCACGACGTCCTCGCCTACATCGACTGCACGATCGAGTCGCAGTTCGACGGCGGCGACCACATCATCGTGGTGGGACGGGTGCAAGAGCTCGGCATCACGGCCGACGACGGCCCGCTCCTCTTCTATCGCGGCGGGTACGGCAACTTCCACGCCTGAACGCGCGCGCGTGGGCTTCGCAACGGTCGCGCTCGCCGCCCGTGTCGTGGTGGCGGCGGCGTTCCTGGTGGCTGCCATCCAGAAGCTCCGCGTGCACGCGCGGCTGGCGACCGAGCTCGCCGGCTTCGGCGTCCCGAGAGCACTGGTTGCACCCGCGGCGACCGCACTACCGGTCACGGAGCTGTTGACCGCGGCCGCACTGGTCGTGTTCGCCCGCTCCGCCGCGCCCGCATTCGTAGCCATCGGGCTGCTCGCCCTGTTCACGGGCGCGGTGTTCGCCAACCTCGCGCAGGGTCGGCGCCCGCCATGTCCCTGTTTCGGGACCTCGTCGCCGGCGCCGGTCTCGGCGCGCACGATCGTCCGCAACGGCTGGCTGCTGGCTCTGGCCGTGCTTGCCACGGGCTCGATCGCCGGCGCAGAAGTGTGGGGTGTCGCGGTGTGGACGGCCCTGCTCGGCGCGACGACCGCCATGTTGTTGATGCGTGCATAGGGCCGGAAGAGCTCCGGTTCATGCACGCATCAACGCGGCCTAGTCACGGCGGCGGCGGGCGAAGCGCCAATAGAGGCGGGCCAGGGTCCACGTTCCCGTGGTGGCGTCGTAGACGGCCGCCGCCGCGACCGCCAGCGCGAGCAGCCACGCCAGCGGCTCGAGACCGATGAACCCGATCAGCGACGCCACGAGCAGGATCCCGGTCTGCACCATGATGGCGAGGCGCAGCGTCTGCGAGTCGACGAGCTCCGACGCCGGGCGCATGCGGTCGGTCATGCCGAACGCGAGCAGCTGCGCGAGGGGCTCGCGCTCGGGGCCGACGGCGCCGCTGATCGCAAGCAGCACCGTGGTGATCGGGATCACGAGCTCGGCCCGGAACGCGAACCCACTCAGCAGCAGCAAGGCGACGAGCCCCTGCTCGAACCGCAGCGGCCGCGGATCGACGGCGTGCGGACGATCGGGCGGCGGGCCGGTCCCATC
>JAPSGP010000138.1 GCA_031177445.1 Acidimicrobiia bacterium | reverse complement strand
CCCGCCCCACTGTGCACGGACGTTCATTGAACGTTGGGGGTCGTGTTCTTGCGTTCGCCGAATCGTTTCCACAGCGAGCCTTCATACTGCTGAGACGTGAAGGTCGCGGTGGTTGCCGAGAGCTTCCTTCCCGGCATCAACGGTGTCACGAACTCGGTGCTGCGGGTGCTCGAGCACCTCGAGCGGCGAGGTCACCAGGCGCTCGTGGTCGCGGCGGACCCAGGGCCCGATGAGTTCGCGGGGGCGCACGTCGAACGAGTCCGAGCGGTGCCGCTTCCGTGTTACCGCTCGTTCCCGGTCGCACTGCCGACCCGGCGGGTCGAAGGCGCGTTGCGCGCGTTCGATCCCGACGTCGTGCATCTCGCCTCTCCGGCCGCGCTCGGCGCCGTCGGCGCGGTCGCGGCGACGAAGCTCGGGTACGTACAAGCAGGGCTCGAGCGAGTGCTGGTGATCCCGGGCGCGCACGACGAGCAGGTCGACACACCGTCAGGGCTGCGCGTGAGCCTTCGCAGTCCTCGGCTTCCGGGGCGCGGCAACTACCGCGCGCTCACCGACCTCGAACGCGTCCGCGCCTGTCTGGGAGCGCTCGCTCCGGATCGCCTCGAGGTCTCCGACAAACTGACCCTGTCGAGCCTCGGTGCGTGGGGGACCCGAGAAGGCATCCCCACGGTGCTCCTCTCGCACGAGCGCATCGACGCCATCCTTGCGCCGCGGGTCCCGCGGGGTTTCCCATTCCGCGGCATCGCCAAGCGCTGGAACCGGCGACTCGCCCGCTCGTTCGACACGATCGTGTGCACGTCGTCGTTCGCGGAGCGCGAGCTCACGAGCATCGGCGCGACGAACGTCCGGCGCGTGCCGCTCGGCGTGGATCTGCAGCTGTTCCACCCCGATGCTCGCGGCGCGGTGCCGATCGACGGCGTGACGGGTGTTCGCCTCGTCTGTGTCGGCCGCCTGTCGCGCGAGAAGCGTCCGGAGATCGCGGTCGAGGCCCTGCGCCTGCTGCGATCGGGCGTCTCCGCCCAGCTCTGGATGATCGGCGACGGCCCGATGCGTGAGCGCCTCGAGCGCCGCGCACAGGGCTACCGGTCACGTTCACCCGCCACATCAGCGAGCGTGTCGGCATCGCAGCGCTGATCGCGCAGGCCGACGTCGCGCTGGCGCCGTGCCCGCACGAGACCTTCGGGCTCGCGGCGCTCGAGGCGCTCGCGTGCGGCACGCCGGTGGTCGTGGCCGATCGGGGGGGCGCACGCGAGCTCCTCGGCCGCCATCGGCGCGCGCTGCCCGGCCGCGCCGTGGCCGCCGATCCGGCATCGTTCGCGGCCGCGGTGGTAGACGTCCTGGACACGCCCGCGCCCGATCGGCGGGCAGCGGCTCGGCGCCGGGCCGACGGGTTCTCGTGGTCCCGCACGGTCCGCTCGATGTTGCACGTCCACCGACTCGGCGATCTCGGTTTGCCCGGCTCGGCCTCGCAGTCTCCGGCGCCGGCGACGGCGGCATGAGCCTCTCGCTCACACCGCTCGCGCGCGACGGCGACGACGCCGTGCGCGAGATCTTTCGGTCGACGATCGCGCTCGGCCGCCCGTTCCCATTCGCCTCGGACGGTCGCCGTGATCACCTCCGTCCGTACGAGGACCTGTGCCTTCGCTGGTACCTCGAAGCCGGGCGGGCCGACGGGGCGCTCCTTCGCAGCTCCGGCACCGTGGTCGGATACGCCTTGGTCCGCCTCGACGTCGAGTCGTTCGAACGCTGGCAGCGCCGCGCGACGATCCGCTTCCTCCGTCGAGTCCTGCCCCGTATCGCCGTGCGCGCCTATCCGACGCCGGTCGATCGCTTCTACCGGCTGCGTCTCCGCGACGGCTGGAGCCTGTGGCGAGCGCGGCACGAGCTCCCGCAACTGCCGCACGCGCACCTCAACGTCGTCGGAGGCGCGGGTGAGCTCCCGGGCCGGCTGCTCGCCGACCACATCGACGCCGTGTGCCGCCGCGCCGGGCTCTCGGCGTGGTGCGGAGAGATCAAGGCCCGGGTCGGGCGCCGAACGGCGGCGCTCGATCGCTGGGGCGCCGAAGTAGTCGCCCGCACCCCCAACGCGACGCTGTCGTGGCTCGTCGGCGGCCCGGTCGAGCGTCTCACGATCGTCCGGCGCGTACCGGCACGCCCCGCGCGCCGGCCCCAAGCTGCCTGAGCGAACGGGTCGGGCGCCGGCATTGCCGAGTCTGGGATGTCATCTGCCCGATCACGGAGCGTGGGGAGTCGCTCAGCTCGGGCAGCATGTTGTGCCGCTCGACACCACGACGTTGCTGAGCTGCTCGCTGTCGCCCGTCTTCACGTACCACTCCCAGCGGGCGCCGTCGGGGCCTTGGACCCAAGTCTCCGTCTTCTGCGCATAGCAGCACTGCGTGTCGTCGACGCCGGTGGTCTCGAGCCCGGCGCCCTCGAGTCGCGCTTCGGCGGCGACCACCTCCGCCGCAGTCTCGGTCTCGACGCCGAGGTGGTTGAGAGAACCGGGCTCGCCGGCGCCCTCGAACAGGACCAGCTTCAGCGGTGGATCGGCGATCACGAAGTTGGCGTAGCCGGGTCGAGTCTTGGCCGGCTGGGCGGCGAACATGCGGGAGTAGAAGTCGATCGCCTTGTCGAGGTCGGCGACGTTCAGAGCCAGTTGCAGGCGCATCGTTCGGTCCTTTCTTCGGACAATCAATTCGATGACCGTCGATACGATAGCGATCGTATAGATCGATGTCAATATGTCTGGCAATATGTCTGCATGACAAGTCCACGGACTCCCACAGCCGCACCACCAGCACCGCCTGTCGAGCTCTGCTGCCCGCCGGTGCTCTCGGAGGTGCTCGACGAGGACCGCGCCGGCGAGCTCGCCCAGGTTTTCAAGGCGCTCGCCGACCCCGTGCGGGTCCGCCTCATGTCGATCATCGCGGCATCGAGCAACGGGGAGGCGTGCGCCTGTGATCTGCCGACCGCCGTCGGCCGAAGCCAGCCGACGGTGAGCCATCACCTCTCGGTGCTCGTGGGTGCGGGGATCGTCGCGCGCGAGCAACGGGGGAAGTGGGCATGGTTCAGCCTGCGCGACGAGATGATCGAATCGATCCGAACCGCCTTGCGTCCGACTTGCGACCCGACGCCATGAGCGAGTCTGGCGCCTGATGCCGGGTAGGGACTGGCCCCGTGGGCCGCCCTACGCGCTGGCGGCAGCCGCAGCGCGCGGGCGCTCGAAGCGGTAGCCGACGCCGCGGATCGTGACGATGCGCGAGGGGTTCGACGGGTCCTCTTCGATCTTGGCCCGCACTCGCTTGATGTGGACGTCGAGCGTCTTGGTGTCGCCGAAGTAGTTCGGCCCCCAGATTCGATCGATGAGCACGTCGCGCGTCAGCACCCGTCCGGCGTTGGCGAGCAGCAGCTCGAGCAGCTCGAACTCCTTGAGCGGCAGGGCGGTGAGCTCGCCCCGTACGAATACCTCGTGGCGTCCCGCGTCGAGGCGGACGTCACCGACCTCGAGCACGTCGTACTCCGGTATCTCGGCCTGTTCGCCGTTCGGGCTCCGTCGGAGCGCTGCTCGCACCCGGGCGATGAGCTCGCGCAGCCGGAACGGCTTCGAGACGTAGTCGTCGGCGCCGACCTCGAGCCCGACCACGGCGTCGATCTCGGCATTGCGGGCGGTGACCATGATGATCGGGACGCGCGACCGCGAGCGCAACTCCCGGCAGACGTCGACACCGGAGATCCGGGGGAGCATGACGTCGAGCAGCACGAGCGCGGGACGGGTGGCCTCGAACCGGTCGATCGCCTCCTGACCGTCGGCCGCGACCTCGACCAGGAAACCCTCACGCTGGAGCGCGACGGAGAGCGCGTCGCGATACGACTCCTCGTCGTCGACGACGAGGATGAGGGGCGGTTCGGCCATCAGGAAGCCTCCGAGAGGTCACGGCTCGCGTTGCCGGCGAGCGGAAGGCGGAGCCGGAAGGTGGATCCAGCCCCCTCGATCGATTCGACCGTCACCTCGCCACCGTGCGCCTGGGCGATGTGGCGCACGATCGAGAGGCCGAGCCCGGTGCCGCCGGTCGTCCGGCTGCGGGCGCGATCGACCCGGTAGAAGCGCTCGAAGATCCGTTCGAGGTCGCGCTTGGGGATCCCGATGCCGTGGTCACGGACGACGATCACCGCTTGACCGGCGTCCAGCGTCGCTTCCAGCTCCACCGGCTCGTCGCCGTCGGAGTACTTCACGGCGTTGTCGAGCAGGTTGGTCACTGCGCTGACCATCTGCGAGCGGTCGCAGCTCACGACGAGATCGGCGGACACCGGCGAGATCTCGATCGGGATGCCGCGCGCGTCGGCGACGGCGCGCATGCGCTCGACCGCCTCGTGGATCACGACGTAGACGGGCACCGGCCCGCGGCTCGGCGCCTCCTGCGCCTCGATGAGACTCAAGTCGAGGAGATCGTCGACGATGCGACCGAGCCGATCCGACTCGTGCTGCACGCGCTCGGCGAGCTGGCGGGTGACGGCAGGGTCGTCGTCGGCGGCCATGGTCTCGGCCAGCAGCGCGAGCGCGCCGATCGGCGTCTTGAGCTCGTGGCTGACGTTGGCGACGAAGTCACGCCGCACGCTTTCGACGCGCCGGAGCTCGGAGATGTCGCGGACGAACGCGACCGCGCCGATTTGGCGGGCGCCGATCTGGAGCGGCTCGGCACGCAGCTCGAGCACCTCGCGAGGAGGCCCGTAGAGCTGGAGCTCACGCTGGCCGCGTTCGCCGGCGCGAGCGCGATCGAGCAGCTCACGCAAGGCATCCTCGACGAGCACTTCGGAGTGGCGCGCGCGGCGGAAGCGCTCGCCGACCGGGTTGCGCAAGATGTCGTGGCCCTGGGCGTCGACGATGACGACGCCGTCGATGACCGCTCGCACCGTTTGCGCCAGTGCTTCGCGCTGCATCGCGATCGCCTCGGCGACAGCAGGTATCGCTCCGGTTTCGCCCAACTGCTCGGCAACCATTCGCATGTCTCGACGCTGCGAACGCACCGACACGATCAGAACGACGATCACTCCGACCAGTACCGCGGTGACGAAGCCGAAAACGATCGTCATAGGCGCGACTCAGTATTGCTCAGCCGAACCTTCCGGTGATGTAGCCCTCGGTGCGAGGGTCGGATGGCTGTGTGAACAGCTTCGAGGTCTCGGTGAACTCGACGAGTGAGCCCACGCGAGTGCCGTCGTCGCGAACGTTGGTCGTGATGAAGGCGGTCATGTCGGACGTGCGCGCCGCCTGCTGCATGTTGTGCGTGACGATCACGATCGTGTAGTCCTGCTTGAGCTCCTCCATGAGGTCCTCGATCTTCGCGGTCGCGATCGGATCGAGAGCGGAGCAGGGCTCGTCCATCAGGATCACGTCGGGCTCGACCGCGATGGCGCGGGCGATGCACATGCGCTGCTGCTGGCCGCCCGAGAGCGCGAAGGCACTTTCCTTGAGCTTGTCCTTGACCTCGTCCCACAGGGCGGCGCGGGTGAGGGCGTGCTCGACGATGTGGTCGACGCCTTTGCGCTTGCCCATGAGCCGGGGACCAAAGGCGATGTTGTCGAAGATCGACTTCGGGAACGGGTTCGGTTTCTGGAAGACCATGCCGATGCGCCGCCGCACTTCGACCGGGTCGACCTTGGGGCCGTAGAGGTCGATGCCGTGGTATGTCAGCTCGCCCTCGACCTTCGCCGACGGGATGAGGTCGTTCATGCGGTTCAAGCAGCGTAGGAGCGTGGTCTTCCCGCAGCCCGAGGGCCCGATGAGGGCGGTGATCTCCCGAGCCGCGATCTCCATGCTCACGCCCTCGATGGCGGCGACCCCGCCGTAGCGGACGCGCACCTCTTTGGCCTCGAAGACGATTTCTCGGGCCACCTCGGGCTGCTCGGAGGGGGCCGATTCAGTGCGGGTGGTCTCGGGCGGAGTGATCACCACGTTCGACATGTCTCCGGCGCTCCCGGTCGGCTCGGCGTTCGACATCCCTGTCATCGATCGATCAGGCGGCTCTGGCCCCAGCACGGCCAGCGCACCCGAGGCGAATCGTGCCCTCGACCCGCGAGATTACGGACTGGCACTGGCAGGGCGAAAGAAGGTGGATGGATCGCGGGTAAAGACGGGATGAACAATCTGGGGTTCAGAGTAGGGGGGATGGGTCGGCGGGCCATGCCCGGTCACAATTCCCTCAGCGGCCGGTGGCGAGTCCGGAGGAGCGTACGGTGGAGACGATGCACGACGACGAGACGCGAAAGTCGTACGGCGAGCACCTCGAGGAGATCAAGAACGACATCATCCGCCTGGCCGCGATGGTCGGTGAGCAGATCGGCGCCGGTACCCAGGCCCTGCTTGATGCCGACCTCGGCCTGGTGGAGGAGGTGATCGAGAGCAGCCCCAAGCAGGCCGAGCTCAACCACTCCATCGAGCAGCAGACCTACGAGCTGTTCGCCCGCCAGCAACCGATGGCCATCGACCTTCGGACCCTGCTCACCGTGCTCCGATCCCTGCACGAGCTCGAGCTCGCCGGCAACCTGATGGTCTCGATCGCCAAGGCCGCCCGCCGGCTCTATCCCCGGGAGCTCCCACCCAAGGTTCGCGGCATCCTCGAGCAGATGGGCGCCCAGGCCAGCGTCCAGATGCACCTCGCCATCGACGCCTTCGCCGACCGCGACAACGCCCTGGCCCTCTCACTCCCTGACATGGACGACGTGTCCGACGACCTCCAGAAGGAGCTGTTCCGAGCGATCTTCACCGCGTGCAGTCCCGACGAGTCCGGGCTGCAGCAGGCCGTCCAGATCGCGCTGGTCGGGCGGTTCTACGAGCGCGTCGCCGACCACGCGGTGCAGATCGGCCGGTGGGTAAACTTCATGGTCACCGGCGAGCTCCCTGGCTACGAGCGGCCTCAGGCCGCCGACGGCGCCGCCTGACTCGATCGCCGGTGCCCGACTCGGCGATGCCGGTATTGGGCTGACGTTCACCTCGGGTTCACTCGGGCGCGGCTCCGGCGCTACCTCCGATCCGTAGCGTCGGCCTGTCCACAGAGGCCTTTGGGAGGGGTTCCGTGATCAAGTTCCGACGTATTGGTGTGTCGCTCGTGGCCACGGCCGCGGTCGCGATCGGCGCCAGCGGTATCGCGTCAGCCCAAGGTTCCGCTGACGTCAACGTGTCCGGCTCGTCAACGGTCGAGCCGATCTCGTCGCTGGTCGTCGAGCTCTTCGCCGAGGAGAACCCCGACGTCTCGGTGCGGGTCGACGGTCCCGGCACCGGCGACGGCTTCGCATTGTTCTGCAACGACGAGATCGACATCGCCGATGCTTCTCGCCCGATCGACGAGGAAGAGGTCGCGAGGTGTCAGGCGAACGGCA
>JAPSGP010000020.1 GCA_031177445.1 Acidimicrobiia bacterium | reverse complement strand
GTGCGCAGGGCGGTCGAACTCTCGATGTCCGTGAACATGATCGTCACGGGGCCTTCAGGATCCGCAAGGAGTCCTGCCACCGAATCAGCCTAAGCGGGGAGAACTGCTGGGATCCGTTCTTCGTCAGGATGACGTTCGACGAAATCCGATGACACGTTCCGGGATGGGCCGGATCCGTTCCGGGCGGTGCTCAGATCGCTGTTGTCCGCGGTCTCGCGCCGGCTCGTGGAACACGCGCAGCTGGTTTCGTTGGATCACAGCCGCTACGGGACGAGGGTGTCGGCGAGACATGCGACGAGGTCTCGGGCGATCGATCCATCTGAGTCGAGCGTGGGGTTGAAGATCGTGACCTCGAGGCCGACCGCGTTCCCGCTGGCGATTGCGGTACCGAGTACTGCGTTCAGCTCGTCCCAGTGCAGGCCGTCGGGGAGCCGGTAATCGACTGCGGGCATGATCGCGTCGTCGAGGACGTCGCAATCGAGGTGGATCCACATGCCGTCGAGATCGGGGCGGATGAGCTGTGCGAGCGCGTCGCGCGCCACGGTCGAGACGCCATGCTCTCGGATGGTGTCGAGGTCGAAGACGGTGATGGCGGTGTCTTCGATTCGCTGACTGCCGTCTCGTTCGGCCACTTCGGCGTCGCGGCGCCCGACGTGCACGACGTCTTCATCCCGTACGAGGGGAGTTCGGCCGTCGAGGTCGGTCACGATGCTCGGGCCGCGACCCGTGGCGAGGGCGAGATCCATGGAGGCGGCCTCACCGTTCGGCTCGGCCGCCGGCTGGTAGAAGTCGGCATGGCCGTCGATGAAGAGCAGCCCGTACCACCCGCGTCGACTCAACGCGAGCAGGTTTCCGAGCACGATCGAGCAGTCCCCGCCGAGCACGATCGGGAAGCCGCCGCCATCGAGGATGGCTCCCGTTGCGTCGGCCAAGCGGTGCGCGTAGTCGCGCAGTGCCGTCGGATTTCGCAGCCCGGTTTGCGGGTCGCGCCGGTGATCGTAGGGAGCGGGCGTGACCACCCCGGCATGCCGCGCGCCCAGCGCGCGAGCGAGGCCGGCGTCGATCAACGCCGCTGGCATCCGCTCGACGCCGCCGGGGAACAGGCCGAGCACCGACGGAGCCTCGAGGACGACGAAATCCGTCATGACGGACCCTCCGCTTCTACGGACCCTGATCTATACTTGGACTGTCATCTATTTTGGATCTGAGTCTAGGATTTGTCAAGTGCCTGCACATGACCCGGTCGTCGACAGCCCCGAACCGCTCGGACGCCGCGAGCGCAGGAAGCTCGCAACCAGGGATCGCATCGTCACGTGCGCTGTCGACCTGTTCGCGTCGCGCGGTTACGACGCGACGACGATGGAGGACATCGGCGAGTGCGCCGACGTCGCCCGGGCCACGGTCTTCAACTACTTCGCTCGCAAGGAGGACATCGTCCTCGAGTGGTTCGCACGTCGCCGCGCCGAGCTGGCCGAGATCATTGCCGAAGCCGAGCAGCAGACGACGGATACAGCGAGCCGGCTCCGCCGTGCCCTTGGTGGTCTGGCCCGTCTCTACGAGGCCGACCCGGTGACCGTGCGAGCCATGGTGCGCGCCTGGCTTCGCGCCGGCGGCCCGCTGCTGCGAGACGGATCGGACGCCCCTGCGATGCTCGCCGACATCCTCCGCTCGGGCCAACAGCAGGGCGACATTCGACCCGACCTCGACGCGGCCCGCGCCGGTCTCCTCATCTTCGACGCGTACTTCGCGGTCCTCTATCGGTGGGTGAGCGACGAAGACGGCTCGTTTGCGCTCGACGAGAACCTGCTGGCCACGCTCGACCTGGTCCTCGCCGGGATGACTCGGGGGTCGTCGGTCGAGTGCAATCCAGCGGCAGTTCGGCCATGATCGCGGTGAAGATCCCGCCGAGAGGAGGCCAGGATGCGCGCTCTCCCGATCACCGCCGAGACGACAATGTTCACGTCGGTCGTTCCCATCCCCACGATCGGCAACCTGGCCGTGAACTCCTACCTGATCCGCGGCGAGCAGCCCACGCTCGTCGACACGGGGATCACGCCCGAGGTCCCTGAATTCGATGTCGAGCTCAGGGATCTCATCGAGCCGAGCGACATCCGGTGGATCGTCGTGACGCACGCCGATCGCGACCACGTCGGTGCCCTCGTCCGACTGCTCACCGAGGCTCCGAAAGCGACTGTGGTAACGAGCTTCGTGACGTTCGGCATCATGAGCATCGGGTCCGAGCCGATCCCGCCCGAACGAGCCTTCCTGGTCCGCGAGGGCAGCACCTTGGACATCGGCGATCGCACCCTGCGCGCCATGCGGCCGCCGATGTTCGACAACCCGGGAACGCTCGCCTTCTTCGATCCGAAGCAGAACATCCTGTTCAGCGCCGACTGCTTCGGCGCGCCGTTCACCACGGCCGAAGCAGCGCTCGCCGAGGACGTCGCCACCATTCCCGACGACGAGCTGGCGCCCGCACAGCTGCTGTGGGGAAGCGTCGACAGCCCATGGGCTCACTTCGTGGAGGAGTCCCGGTTCGCCGACAACCTGAACCGCTTCCTCCAGGACCGGCCCGACAAGGTCCTGGGGTCGCACCTTCCGCCGATTCACGGAGACCTGGACCGGCACGTCAAGACGCTGACCAAGCTGCCGTCGTCGACGCCGTATGTCACCGCCGACCAGGCCGCGCTCGAGGCCTTCATGGCGGCGATGGCGCCGCAATAGCTGTGGCGGCAGTCCTCGACGAGGGCTGCGGCAACCTCATCAAGCTCGCCCAGGTCGTCGGATCCGCTCAACGCCTCGCGGTGCTGAGGTCGTCGGAGCGTCCGGCTTCGAGGCGGGACCACTGGGCGGTGGGGCGTCCGTTGGTGCGGAAGATGCGGGGATTACTGGTTTCCCACCGTTGGTGGCAGCGCTGGGGTGTCCAGGGCGTCGCTCACGTCGCAACCTCCTTGTCGACGCGTCGTGGAGCGCGTCGCACGCGCGATCCAACCCAGGCGCGCGCCAGCAGAAACCCGACGCCCACCCCGCTCAGCAACGGCAACAGCGTCTCCTCCACCGGCACGCCTGCGACATGCGCGATCACGTGGGGTCGCCCTTCGCGGCGGCCTGGGCAGCGCGGAGTTGTGCCAGGCCGGGTCGATCGGGATCGGCAACGTTGAGTTCGTCGTGCCATTTCCACCACTCGTACGGCGGCGTCTGGGGGTAGCCCTCGGGCGAGTCCTCCCACTCCTCCTGGCGCCCGAGCGCGGTGATGTCGAGGTAGTCCCACGTGCCTCCCATCACCTCGTCGCCGCGGGCGCTGATGAAGTAGGTCTTGAACACCTGGTCGCCGACGCGGATGAACGCGGTCGTGCCGTGCCACTCGTCCACGCCAAAATCGGCGTCGAAGTCGTCCGTCATCGTGTACCAGGGAATCTCGCCCCAGCCCATCCGCACCTTCAGGCGCTCAATGTCCGGCTGTGGCGCGCGCGAGGCGAACACGAGCGTGGTGTCGCGAGCGTTCAGGTGCGCGGGATGGGCAACCTGGTCGGCCACCATGGAGCAGCCGACGCAGGCATGCTCGGGCCAGCCGTGTACGCCGGGCTCGAAGAACGCGCGGTAGAGGATCAACTGACGGCGGCCGTCGAACAGGTCGAGCAGGGTGGCCTTGCCGTCGAGCCCCTCGAACTCGTACTCCTTCTCCACCGCCATCCACGGCATCCGTCGACGCTCCGCGGCCAGCGCATCGCGGGCCCGGGTCAGCTCCTTCTCCTTCACGAGCAGTCGCTGGTGGGCGGCCTCCCACTCCTCGGGTGACACGATCGGGGGCGTGTTCATGGCGGACTCCTCAGGCGCGTCGAATGCCAGGGGATCGCCCTGGCGCGGTCGTTGGTAGTACTGACACCACGAGCGCCCGAAACTGATCGGGCCCCGGACCGGGCGGGGAGGGGAGCGGCCGATGCGTTTCGGGTCCCACTGGTGTCGGTACTTGTGATGCATGCAACCAGCCGCGGTGCCACTGGGGTGACGGGTTGACCGAGGCCCTGCTCGGGCGAGCCCGGGCAGGTGATGGCGACGCGTTCCGGGAGCTCGTCGAGCCGTACCTGCGCGAGCTGCAGGTCCACTGCTACCGGATCGTCGGCTCGGTCCAGGACGCCGAGGACCTGGCACAGGAGACCTTGTTGGCAGCCTGGCGCGGGCTCGATGGGTACGAGGAGCGCGCCTCGCTGCGGGTCTGGCTCTATCGCATCGCGACGAACCGATGCCTGAACGCGTTGCGAGACCGCGGGCGTCGCCCGAAGGAGGCCCCAGCCATGGTCGAGCCACCGGAGCCCACTCGCCTCAGCGAACCGCTCTGGCTGGAGCCCTACCCGGATGTGCTGCTCGAGGGCCTCGGAGACATCTCGCTCGGGCCCGAGGCGCGCTACGAAGCGGCCGAGTCGATCGCCCTGGCCTTTGTGGCGGCGCTCCAGCATCTGCCGCCTCGCCAGAGATGCGTGCTCGTGTTGCGCGACGTGCTCGGCTTCCGCGCGGCGGAGGTCGCCGCCATCCTGGACACCACCGAGGCCTCGGTCACGGGTGCGCTCCAACGAGCGCGGTCCACGCTTCGTGCGCGTCTCGGTGACACGCCATCGGAGCATGACGCGCTCCCGCGATCGAAGCGCGTACGCGAGGTCGTCGCCCAGTTCGCGATCGCAGTGGAGGCCGGCGACATCCAGGCCGTGGTGGCGCTGCTCTCCGACGACGCCTGGCTCACGATGCCGCCCCTGCCGTACGAGTACCAGGGCGGCGCCGCCATCGCCCGGTTCCTCGACGACCGTGCGCGCCTGCGCGGGGCCAACCTCAGGCTGGTGCCCACCGGCGCCAATGGTCAGCCCGCGTTCGGGTGCTATCTGCCGGACGCGCACGCGGCCATTGCCCACGCCTATGGCCTGATGGTGCTCACCGTGCGAGACGACCAGATCTCGGCCATCACCTGGTTCGGCGACAGTGCGGTGATGGCCCGGTTCGGCCTGCCCCGCACGCTCCATACCTAGGCGCCGTGGATGGCCGTTCCCTAGTCTCGCCGCGAATCCGCGGCTCGACGGCAATCTGGAAGCGAGAGACCTGATGCAGATCTCGATGACGTTGCCGACGATGCTCCCGCACGACCGAGCCGAGGTGATCGCGTGGTGTCGAACGGTCGACGACGGGCCTTTCGCCAGCCTCGCCATTCCGGAGCGCATCACCTACCCGAGCCACTCGTGGGTCGTGCAGCTCTCGGCCGCGGCCGCGCTCACCGAACGGGTTCGGCTCTGGACCACCGTGATCGTGCTCCCCGCGCACGATGCCGTCGACGTCGCGAAGCATCTCGCCTCGGTGGATCGGCTCAGCGACGGCCGGCTCACCGTCGGGGTCGGCGTTGGGGGACGGGAGCACGACTATCGGGCGATCGGTGGCGATTTTCGCCGGCGGTGGTCGCGCATGGACGAGCAAGTGGCCTCGATGCGGTCCGTCTGGTCCGGCGAACCGCCCTTCGAGGGCGCGGACCCGGTCGGTCCGCCACCGGTCCAGGCCGGCGGTCCGCCGATCGTCGCCGGCGTCATGGGGCCCAAGGCGTTGGCACGCGCCGCGCGCTGGGCAGTCGGCGTCGATGACGCCTCGTCGGTGACCGGTGTCGATCCCGTGGCTGTCGGCGCGGCCTACGACCGGATCCGGGCGGCGTGGCGGGAGGCGGGGCGGGACGGCCCCCCGCACATCTCGGCGAGTCTCTGGTACGCGCTCGGGGGTGGCGCCGAGGAGCGGCTCCAGCGCTACGCCTTCGACTATCTGCGCATCTTCGGCGACGAGCTCGCGCGCGCCATGGCTGCGAGCGCCAGCTGCCACACGCCCCGTGCCCTCTCGGAAACGGTCGACACTCTCCAAGGCCTCGGCTGCGACGAGTTGTTCCTCGTGCCGACGACGACCGATGTCGCCGAGCTCGACCGGACTCGCGAGGCGCTCGGCATCTGAGCGCGCGGGCGGGCTCGTCCGCTGACGGGCGCGCGGATACCCATCGCCTTCTCGGGGGTGAACCGGCGGTGTCCGCTCAGACGGATGACACGCTGTCGAACACGGTCGCGAGACCGTTCACCAGCCAACGATCTTCGTCGCCGACGGTGCAGGGGAACGGACCCCGAAGGCTCAGCGCCTCGACCAGCGCGACGCTGGGGCCCTCGAGCACGACTGCACCGGGAGGGACGTTTTCGGTCGAGACCGTGACGGTCTCGCCGAGGTGCACGATCACTCGGGTTGTCGGATCGGTGCCGAGAACCGCCAAGGTGCCGGTCCGCGACGAGCCGCTCGCCGCGAGGAACGCGGGCCCGAGCGCCGCCACATACTCCAGGCACGCCTGGGTCTCGTCTCGCTCCTCGGCCTGCCGCATGCCGAGCGGGAGCAGGATGTCGCGCTCGTGGACCCAAGCGTCCCAGAGGGCATGCCGGACCATGACGTGCAGCGCAACGTGGCCCGGCGGCCCTTCGGCCGGGATGGACCACTGCACGGCGTCGAGGCCGCCGACCACTGCGGCAAAGGCCTCGATCCCGGCGTCGTAGGCGGCGAGTACCTCGGCCGGCATCTGATCCTGTGTCTCCTCGACCATCTGTGCCGGGACGACGACCGGATCGAAGCCATCCAGGTAGCGAGTGGGCTCGCCCGCGAGCGCCGCGGTGGCCGAGAGCACCCAGAACTGATCGGCGCCCACGAGGTGGGCGACGACGTCGCGGACCGACCATTCCTCGCATCGGCTCTGCGACGCCCACTGCGCGGCGTCGAGCCCGTCGAGCGCGGCTCTCAGACGTCGCCGCTGGCGCAGCAGCGGCACTGCGAGGTCGCCCGGAGAATCCGTGTACTGCAGGGTCGGCGGGCCGTCGTAACGAGGATGCACCCGCATGGCGTGACCGTACCCGCGCCGGGCCGCGCCGCGTAACTTCGTTCGGCGTGATCTGTGTGGCCTTCCTGCGTGCCATCAACGTCGGGCGACGCATCGTGAAGATGGCGCACCTCGCCGAGATCGTCCGTGGTCTCGGGTACGACGACGTGTGGACGCACATCAACAGCGGGAACGTCGTGTTCGACGCCGCGGGCTCCCGCAGCCGCCTCGAGACTGAGCTCGAGGCGGCATTCGCAGCCGAGTTCGGCTTCGAAACGACGACGTTCGTGCGCACTGCGGCGGAGCTGCGGCGGGCGCTGGCGGCGGAGCCGTTCTCGCTGGTGCCTGGGGACACGTATTTCCTGACGTTCCTCAAATCGGCGCCGTCGAAGGCGAAGTCCGCCGCGTTCGAGGCCCTGAGCAACGACTTCGACACCGTCGTGGTCAGGGGTCGCGACGTGCACTGGCGGATGCACGGCAAGTCCACCGACACCACCCTCTCGACCAAGGCGTGGGAGGACTTCATCGGGCGGCACCGCAGCACCAGTCGGAACACGACGATGCTCCGCAAGCTGGCCGACAAGATCGACACGCGGTGACTGGACCACGGAGGCGCCGGTGGGAAGCGTCTTCGACGAGTCGTTCCTATCGGTCGTCGAACCCAAGCTCACTCACGTCACTACTCGCGAGCCAGTCTGCAAGAAGTGCAACTGGGATCCCGTGAAGCAGAGGACGAGGGCGGGGGACTCGACGGTCCCGCGTCCCTCGTAATCTCCTTCACGCGCCGAGCGCCGTCAGTGCCGTAGCGGGGCCATGAGCATCGCCTCGCTGGCGTGTCAGGGGTGCCTGCAATGCTCAGATGAAGAGGATCAACCTGGCGGCGATCCGTGCCGCCACCAGCGAGGTCGAGTGACGATGGCATGGGCTCCGGATCGAGAGGTGTTGCGCGGCCGCGTCGCCGTCGTCGCCGGAGCGACTCGCGGCGCCGGCCGCGGCATCGCGGCGGCTTTGGGCGAGGCGGGCGCAACGGTCGTGTGCACGGGACGCAGTACGCGATCGGCTGGATCGAGCCGGTCGGACTACGACCGACCCGAGACCATCGAGGAGACCGCCGAGCTCGTCAGCGAGCTCGGCGGCGTTGGGGTCGCGGCCGTCGTCGATCATCTCGATCCCGACCAGGTGCAGCGCTTGGCCGAGCAGATCCGGGGCGATCACGGCCACATCGACGTATTGGTGAACGACATCTGGGGCGCGGAGGTGCTGAAGGGCGGCCCCGCGGAGTGGGACACGCCGATCTGGGAGCACGACCTCGACCGCGGCCTCCGCATCCTTCGCCTCGCGATCGACACCCACCTCATCACGTCGCACCACCTGCTCCCGCTGCTCACGAAGCCGGGCGGCCTGGTGGTGGAGGTGACGGACGGGACTGCCGACTACAACGCGACGCGCTACCGGATCAGCGTGTACTACGACCTGGCCAAGGTCGCAGTGAACCGGCTCGCCTTCTCCCAGGGGCACGAGCTGGCGCCCCACGGTGCGACGGCGGTCGCGCTCACGCCGGGGTGGCTCCGCTCGGAGATGATGCTCGAAGCGTTCGGCGTGACCGAAGAGAACTGGCGCGAGGCCCCCGGTCGGAGCGCGCCACCCGACTTCGCCCTCTCCGAGTCGCCTCGCTACGTCGGGCGGGGAGTCGCCGCCTTGGCCTCGGACCCGCACCGGTCCCGTTGGAACCAGCAGTCCGTCACCTCCGCGCAGCTCGCGGCCGAGTACGGATTCACGGACGTCGACGGCTCCCGGCCCGACAGCTGGCGCTACATCGAGGAGGTCCGCGACCCCGGCCGGGACGCCGACTTCGCCGACTACCGCTGACGGCGGACACGGCCGATGAGTTGACCGGGCTTGCGTTGTCTATGTAGACGACGGAATGTTCAGCGACTACGTGGGAGCAGCATCATGAGAAAGATCACCGCGGGCTTGTTCATCGCGCTCGACGGCGTCGTCGAGGCGCCCGACCAGTGGCACTTCCCGTACTTCAACGACGAGATGGGTGCAGCCGTGGACGCCACGTTCAGCGCGGCCGACACCATGCTGTTCGGTCGCAAGACCTACGACAGCTTCGCCGGTGCCTGGCCCGCGCGGGAAGCCGCCGGTGAGGAGGACGCTGACTTCGCCAAGAAGCTCGGCGATGCCCGGAAGATCGTGGTGTCGAACCAGCAGCTGGAGCTCACCTGGCGCAACTCCGAGCAGCTGCAGGGAGACCTGATCGAGGCCGTCACCGCGTTGAAGAACGAGCCCGGCGAGGCCACCATCGGCATGAGCGGCTCGGTCTCGGTGGTCCGCCAGTTGCTGGCTGCGGGGTTGCTGGACGAGCTGCACCTGCTGGTACACCCGATCGCCGTCCGCCAGGGCATGCGGCTGTTCGACGAGGCCGAGCCCCCGATCCCGTTGACGCTGCTCTCGTCGCAAACCTTCAAGACCGGCGTGCTGAACCTCGTGTATGCCCCGGCCGAGTCGGCCCCCACCGGCGGCTACGAGGAGGCGAAAGCCCAGCTCCCCAAGACCAGACAGAATGGATAGATCGACCATCACTCCCCCGAACGGATGATCGAGAGGAGCTCCCCATGACCCCCATCATCGAGGCGCGCGGGATCACGAAGCGCTTCGGCGAGGTGCGCGCGCTCGACGGCATCGACCTGGTCGCCGAGTCCGGCCACGTCACCGCGCTGCTCGGGCCGAACGGCGCCGGCAAGACGACCTTCGTCAGCGCGGTCGCCACGCTGCTGCGACCCGACGGCGGCGAGATCCACGTCGCCGGCATCGACGCCTGCGCGCAGCCCAAGCGCGTGCGCGAGATCATCGGCCTCGCCGGGCAGTACGCCTCGGTCGAGCCGGCCATGACCGGAACGGAGAACCTGCGGATGGTCGCCCGGCTCTTCGGGCTCGGTCGGCGAGACGCGCGGACCGCGGCGGCGGACGTGCTCGAACGACTGGGTCTCGCCGACGCCGGCGACCGTCTCGTGCGCACCTACTCGGGCGGCATGCGCCGCCGCCTCGACCTGGGCGCCAGCCTGGTCGGCCGGCCCCAGCTGCTGTTGCTCGACGAGCCCACCACCGGGCTCGACCCCCGCGGGCGCAAGGATCTGTGGGAGGCCATCCGCAATCTGGTCGCCGACGGCACCGATGTGCTGCTGACCACCCAGTACCTCGAGGAGGCCGACCAGCTCGCGCGTCACATCGTGATCATCGACCACGGCAGGGTCATCGCCGCCGGGACGCCCGACGAGCTCAAGGACCGCGCCGGGTCCAACGTGATCGAGGTCCGGCCCCGGTCCGCCGGCGACCTCCCCGCGGTCGAGGAAGCGCTGTCGAAGATCGGTTGCGAAGCGCCGTACACCGACATGGACACCCAGCGCGTGTCTGCACCCGTGGCGGGCGGCGCAGATCAGCTGCGCGACGTCGTTCGCCTCCTCGACGAGCGGGATATCGAGGTCGACGACGTCGGGCTGCGCCGGCCCAGCCTCGACGAGGTGTTCCTCGCCGTCACCGGGAAGCACCTCGAGCCGACCGATCCCGACAGCGACCCCCAGTCCGAGCCGGCGGACGCCGCCTGATCCTTGGAGTTGTCATGACGACGGAGACCACAGTCACCACATCCACTCCCGATGTCGCTACGGGCGCGCGGGTCGATCGAACCACGGGCGCCGGCTTCGTGACCGCCGCGCTCCAGAGCGCACGGCGAACCGTCCTGCAGTTCTTCCGCACGCCGCAGCTGCTCATGCTCGGGACCGTGCAGGGCGCGTTGTTCCTGTTCATGTTCCGCTACATCTTCGGCGGCGCCATCAACCCGGGTGAGGGGATCGACTACGTCGACTTCCTCGTGCCCGGCTTCCTCGCGAGCGGCATCTTGTGGTTGGGGATGCCGGCCGCGACCGGCGTGGCCGAGGACGCCGCCACCGGCGTGCACGATCGGCTGCGCTCGCTCCCGATCCCTCGGGCGTCGATCATGTTCGGGCGTTCGCTCGCCGACACCGCGCTCACCGGGTGGGGGCTCCTCGTTACGACCGTCCTCGCCTTCATCGTCGGTTTCCGGCTCGACGCCGGCGTCGGCGAGGTGCTCCTGGCAGTGGTGCTGCTGATTGTCATGGCCTACTGCTTCATGTGGGTCTTCATCAGCATCGGCTTGACGTCGAAGAGCGCGCAGGCGGCTACCGGAACGTGCACACTGCTGATCGTCCCGCTCGCGTTCGTCTCGGCCGCCTACGTGCCGGGCGATTCGCTGCCGGGCTGGATGCAGCCCGTGGCCAACCACCAGCCGTTCACGGTGTTCAGCAACGCGCTTCGGAGTCTGACGCTGGGCGGCGCCGACAGAGTCGGGCTCGGCCACAACACCGCCTACTGGGTGGCGCTCAGCCTGGTGTGGTGTGCCGGGATCCTGCTCGTGTTCGGCACGATCGCCGTGTCGCGCTTCGCCCGCCGCCGCTAGCGCGCGGCGAGGCCGGCGTCAGCCGAGCCGGCCGGCGGTGCGACCGAAGTGGAGCTCGTCGGCCCGCTCGAGGAACACCTGGATCTCGCGTCGCTCGACGCTCTGGTGCACTCATGAGTGTCGCTAATGGATTCGTTCACGCATCGGCCATTGATCTCGCCGCCCGCGGACCCGATCCTCGCGACGGCCCGTGCTGCTCGCCAACTGAGGAGGTCCCGGGCGATGAGCAACGTCCTAGCGCCGGAATGGTGCGCTTCGGGCGGGGATCGGGCAGCGCCCGTCGAGTGGGACACGGCCGCGCTGGAGCGAGAGCTCGAAGCCAAGCGCGGCGCGTTGATCCGCCACTGCGCCCGACTGCTGGGGTCGTACGCCGACGCTGAGGACGCGGTGCAAGAGACCATGATGCGCGCCTGGCTCGGACTGGAGCGGTTCGAAGGGCGCGCTTCGCTGCAATCGTGGCTCTACACCATCGCGACCCGCGTGTGCCTCGCCATGCTCCGGCGCGGCAACCGTCGGCCTCGGCCCATGGACCTGGATGCGGTCGGCGCGGCGCACGCCGCACCGAGCGTGCGGTCGTTCGAGCACCCCTGGGTGCTTGCCTTCGCCCCGAGCGCGCTCGTGGAGCACGACGACCCGGCCGAGCACGCGGCCTTGCAGGATGACATGCAGCGCGCCGTCGCCTTCACCCTCGGCCGGCTCCCACCCCGCCAGCGCGCTGTCCTGTTCCTGCGCGATGTGTGCGCGTGGAAGGCCAAAGAAGTCGCCGAGCTGCTTGGATCCAGCGTGGCGTCGGTGAACAGCGCGCTCCAGCGAGCGCGCGCGACGGTGAGCACGGGCGCCGAAGCCGGGTCGAAGCGGCCGCCGGCGATGGGCGCGCCGCGGGCATCGCTCCACGCGCGCTACGTCGATGCGTTCGAGCGGGCCGACGTGCCGGGGCTGGTGGCGCTCGTCCACCTGGACGCCGCGGGCGCGCCGCGCGCCGCCGCGGATCACCCCGCCGTCCCGGCGGGGTGAGTCGATCAGCCGCCGAAGTCCACGCAGGCCCACAGCAACCCGTCGGGCCCGACCGCGAGGCCCACGCCGGCGGCCGTGAACGAAGGGTCGAGGATGTTGGCGCGGTGCGGCGGCGAGTTCATCCAGGCCGACTCCATGTCGGCGGCCGTGAAGTCGACGGGGCCGTACAGGATGTTCTCGCCAACCGTCGCGAAGCCGGTCCGGCTGAGGATCGCGTTCATGTCCTGGTGCGTCAGCGAGCCGTGCTGCGCCATCCAGTTGGCCCAGCTCTGCGCGACGCCGGCGAGCTGACCGTTCCAGGCGAGCGGTGCGAGCCCGTTTGCGGCGCGGTCGCGGTTCGTCGCGTCGAGGACGCTGCCGGCGAGGCCGGCGGGAGCCGGCTGCGCGGGCGTGGGAGGCGCGGTCTCCGCAGCGGGTGCGGGAGCGTCCTGCGGTACCGGTACCGCCGGCTCTGCCGGCGCGGGCGCAGGCGGCTGGGACAGGAGATCGAGGAGTGGCTGGAGGAGCGAGTCGACCGGTGTGATGGAGATCGACGGCGAGCCCGATTGCACGGTCGTGGTCTCGGCGGTCGCTCCGTTCGACGCCACGATGGGGATACCCGTCGTCGCCGTCGACGCCACGATGGCGCCGGCGACGAGCACGAGACTCCCGCCCACCCAGCGGCTTCGCTGCTTCCCCATGACTCCCCTCCGGGCGTGCACACTACGCGAATCGGACAGGAGCTGCCGACTCCGGGCGATTCGATCCCGCGAGCCAGTGAGCGGGCGCCTGGGTGGAGGCTCAGCGGAATGCCTGCCGAGCACGAGCGGCGGCGGGCCGGCATCGGCCAGACTGCGGTCGACCGCGAACTCGTCACGGGAGGTGCAGTATGAAGCTCCACCTCGGCGAACTCGCCATCTCGAGCCCAGCGTTCTCGCACGGCGGGTCGATCCCGGCCGAGCACGCAACGGATGGCGAGGATGTGTCGCCCGAGCTCGTCTTCTCCGACATCCCGGCGGGCACGGTCGAGCTGGCCGTCTTGTGCCACGATCCCGACGCGCCCCTCACGAACGGGTTCACCCACTGGGTCGCGTGGGGCATCCCGCCGGATACGGATGGGATCCCGCGAGGTGGCGGAGGTTCCTTCACCGAGGGCACGAACGACTTCGGGAACGCGGGATACGGGGGACCGGCACCGCCGCCCGGGCACGGCCGCCACCACTATTTCTTCCACCTCTATGCGCTGAGCAGTGCGGTCGACCTCAGCCCCGGCGCGACCGGAGCGGAGCTCCTCGCACACATCGACGACGCGATCATCGAGCAGGCTCGCATCGTGGGAACGTACGAGCGCTGAGCGAACTGAGGTCTACGAACCGGTGAGCGCGATTCCGTACGTGTGCGCGGCACCGCCCGGCATACTGTCGACCCCCGATCTTCCGCCGATCACGCCTTCCGGACCGCCAACATGGTCTGACTAGTGCTCCGTCCAATTCCCTACGCACCGCGAGGGCACGAAGGCGGATCTTCGTCGGCTGGCAGCATGGCAGTGTTGCTCTCCCTGGCGGTCTTGTTCGCCATGCTCGGCGCCCCGTCTACGGCCGGTGCCGGAACGGAAACGCGCATCTTGGTGTTCTCCCGAACGACGGGGTTCCGGCACTCGTCGATCGAACCAGCTCACACAGCAATCGAGCGGTTGGGTGAAGAGCACCGGTTCGACGTCACGGCGTCGGAGGATCCCGCCGTCTTCGACGTCGACATGCTGCGCGACTATGCCGCCGTCGTGTTCGTGAGCACGACGGGCAACCCGATCTCCGATTCGGCGCAACGCCGAGCGTTGCGCCGGTACATCGAGCGCGGCGGCGGGTTCGTGGGTGTCCACGCCGCGTCGGACCAGGACGAGACGTCGCAGACGACCTGGCCGTGGTTCGGGGTCCTGCTCGGCGCGTACTTCGGGGGCCATCCCCTGTACTCGGCGCGGTCCGCCGGCGACGAGTCGTGCGCAGTCGGCGGCGTCGTCTCGTGCCACCCCGGAACGGTGACGGTCGAGGACGCGCGCCATCCCGCAACGCGACCGATCGTCAGGAGCCGGGCCGCCGCCGGCGCCGACCGCTCGCAGCGACGAGTGTGGGACGTCTACGACGAGTTCTACGGCTTCCTCACGAACCCGCGCGGTGACGTGCACGTCCTGGCGACGCTCGACGAGCAGTCCTACCTGGACGATCCGCGTCGCCTCGAGTTCGGCCCCGGCGCCATGGGCGACGATCACCCGATCGCCTGGTGCCACCGGGTCGGCCGCGGCCGCTCGTTCTACACCGGTCTCGGCCACGACTCGGCGCTGTTCTCGGATCCCGTCTCCCTCGAGCACCTGCTCGGTGGCATCCGCTGGGCCACTGGCAACGCCGGCGGCACCTGTACGGTGGCCCCGCCGGGCTGATCCGTCAGCGGAGTCTCCACTCCGGTCGCGCACCCTGGAACGTCCGCTGCCCTTCCTCGAAGTTCTCGCGCTCGGTCCCGAGCGAGACGAGCGTGGAGACCTGCGCGAGCGCGTTTCGGCGGAGATTCTCGTGGGCCATCCACACGGCCCGGAGCGTGCCCTGGATCGCGAGCACCGGAGCCGACGCGATCGCGGTCGCGACCCAGAGCGCGCGCTCGAGCAGCTCGTCGGCCGGTACCACCTCGGAGACCAGTCCGAGCTGGTGGGCTCGCGCTGCCGACATGCGCTCGTGGCCGCCGAGCAAGGCCACGCGCAGCGTCTCGCCCAGCGGCAGCTTCTGCAACAGGTGCATCGACTCGAAGCCGCACACCATCCCGTAGGTGACGTGCGGGTCGAAGAAGGTTGCGTGCTCGACGGCGATGATGATGTCGGCCTCGCCGAGCATGTAGAGGGCACCACCGCACGCCATGCCGTTGACGGCGGCGACGACCGGCTTCCAGAGGTCGTTCTCCTTCGGATTGATATTCGAGCCGGGGTCGTTGAACATGTACGGCGTCGAGACCGTGCCCGACCGCATCTCTCTCGACTGCTTCTCGAGATAGCCCTCCTGGATCGCCTCTTGCCGGTCGATCCCGGTGCAGAACGCCTTGTCGCCGGCGCCGGTGAGGATGACGGCGCGAACGTCGTCATTCGTGCGCAGCGAGGTCCAGACGTGCCGCAACTCCTGCTGCATCGCGTAGTTGAACGCGTTGTGGACCTCGGGCCGATTGAGCGTGACGACGGCAACGCCGTCGCGCTCGTCGTAGAGAAGCGTCTCGTAGGTGTCCAGGGCAGGCCCCTCTCGCTGCGTCGGTGCCGGCGGGACGACACTACCTGCGCGTCGTCAGCTGGGCTCGACCACCACTCTGATGGCGCCGGACGTCTTGTCGGCGGCGACGCGGAACGCCTCGGCCGCGTCCTCGAGGGGAAAGCGGTGCGTGATCAGCGTCTGCGCGATCTCGGAATCGTCGGCGAGCATCGCCGCCGCCTCTTCCATCTCTCGGGCGCCTTCGACGCGGCAGTACCCGATCGACGGCACGAGCCGAGCCTCGCGACTGAACAACGTCATGAAGTCGACGTCGATTCGACCGGGGTACACACCGACGACGACGACGGTGCCCCCCGGGGCGACCAGGTCGATCGCACGGTCGAGGCTGGTCGGTGTGCCCGCGGCCTCGACCACGACGTCGTAGAGACCATCGACGTGCGGACGCCCGCCCAGGCGCTCGCCCGCCTCCCGCTGGAACGCATGGCGCGCCTCGAACGCGATGTCCTCGACACCTTGCCGGCGGGCGCCGGCAACCGCCAGCAGGCCGAGCGCGCCCGCGCCCACCACGGCCACGCTCGTCCGGCTACTTGTTCCAGCGAGGCGCAGCGCGTGCCACGAAACCGATGCAGGCTCGACGATCGAGGCGTCCCGCACGTCGAGCCTCTGCGGGAGGGGGACGTGTCGTGCCTCCGGCGCGCGAAAGCCCTCCGCCATCCCGCCGTCGGCGCTCAGACCGAGCGCGCGCTCCGGATGCGTCGGACAGAGGTTGTAGCTGCCGCGCCGGCATTGCGCGCACTCCATGCAGCCGTAGAGCGCCTCGACGACTACGGCCGTACCGTCGGCGCGAACGCCGGCCAGCTCGTGACCGAGGATCATCCGGCTGCCGAACTCGATGTACAGGAAGTCGGAGGCACAGATGCTCGCCGACCTCATACGGAGGAGCTCACCGGTCCCCGGAGGCTCGTCGAGCTCGACGACCGCGACACCGCCCTCGGTGCTGCGAACCGCTTTCATCGTTGTTTCCTGGTCGTCGAGCCCGACCGCGGTTGCGACATCACGGCCGCGAAGGTGAACTCGACGATGTGATCGATCTGGCCGCGCCCGGGCCGCACGCGCTGCATCAGGCAGTCGGTCAGCATGCCGAGGGTGGCGTGCGCAACGAGCGCGGCATCGGTCTCGGGATCGGCACTGCCGAGCTCGGCGAACGGCTCGCGCAGGAGCGTCGCCAGCGTTGCGGCATGTGACGGCCGGTTCGACTCGCGACCGTCGCTGATGCGCGCTCCGTTCCACAGGACCGCGCGGGTCGTCGCGGCGATGTCGTCGTTGGCGGCCTGCGACATCACGCCCTCGACCCAGCGCCGGACCTGCCCTTCGGGTGTTGACTCCTTCTCCATCTGATGCGCCAGATAGCTGCCCAGACGGGCGGCGCCGTCCTCGAGGATGGCGG
>JAPSGP010000137.1 GCA_031177445.1 Acidimicrobiia bacterium | reverse complement strand
GTCGACGAGCTCGCGCATCGGGGCCGACAGCCCCTCGTATGCCGCGTACATGTTGGCGAAGCAGGTGTCGCCGCCGACAGCCGGCAGCTCGACTGCGCGCAGGATCGATCCCATCGGCGGGTGCGCCATGAAGGTGTTGTCGCTGTGCCACTCGTCCGCGCCTTCGCCCTTCGGGCTGACCTGGTCGAGCACGGTGACCACCGGCGTCTCCTGGTACTTGGTGACGAGCGGCGACACGCTCAGTGGCCCGAAGCGCAGCGCGAAGTCGACGTGCTGCTCGTCGGTGATGTGCTGGTCGCGAAAGAACACGACGAGATGCTCGAGCAGCGCAGCACGAATAGCGGTGACGGTCTCGTCGTCGAGCGTGTCGGTGAGGTCGACGCCATGGATCTCGGCGCCGATCGCCGCCGTGAGCGGCCGCATCTCGATGGCGCCCACGACACCCCCTTGGCAACTCGGACGACCCTCGTTAGTCTCTTACTGCTAAGAATCTTAGGCAAGGGGGGATCGCGCATGGCCGGTGGACCGCGGATCCGACACCTCGACGAGTTCACGTGGCAAGAGGTGCGCCGCCAGCAGCACGGCGAACGCACCGCCTCGGTGCGGGAGAAGTGGCTCGACTTCGGGCCCGAGTTCCTCTCCCTCTTCGCCGAGTGGGATCCCGGGATGATCGTCCAGCCCCACGGCCACAACAGCAATCACGTCGTGTTCGTGCTCGAGGGCGACATGACCTGCGGCGACGTCCACTGTCCCGCAGGCACGCACATCGCCCTCGACCAGGGCGACACGTTCGGTCCGTTCGTCGCCGGGCCGAACGGCGTGAAGCTGTTCGAGGTGATGATGGGCGATCCCCGGTCGTTCCCCGCCGATCTCGAGGGCTACCAGCGCTTCCTCGACGAGCGCGGCGTGGTGCAGCTGCCGAACCCGCCCATCGATATGCCCGACTGGCTCGAGGACACGCGCTCGTGAGGAAGGGGGCGGCCGGCCCGGCAAGGCGGAAGATCTACCGCTTCGAGGCCATCGACTGGCACGTCCCGGTCGCGTCCGGCACCGACCCCGAAGCCGCGGCGGAGGCGGGCCGCCGCGGTGCCGCCCGCAAGTTCCTCGCCCAGGGCGAGGGCGGCTTCTATACGCAGGTCGTGCGCATGCCGGCCGGGTTCGAGGCACCGGTGCACAGCCACGATCACGAAGAGGTGTTCATGGTGCTCGAAGGGAGCTGCCGCTTCGACGGCCAGTCGATGGACCGCTTCGACATGACCGTCGTCGCCGCCAACGAGCCCTACGGGTTCGTCGCCGGGCCCGACGGGTTGTCCTTCCTCGTCGTGCGGCGCGGCGAGGCCAGCTTCTCGTCCGCCGGCTGATGACCGCCGAGTACGACCTCATCGTTCGCGGCGGGCTCGTCGTCGACGGGACCGGGCTGCCCCGGCGCCGGGTCGACGTCGGCGTGCGTGACGGTCGCGTCGCCGCGCTCGCGCGCCTCGACGGCGCCTCCGCCGCCGAGGAGATCGACGCCGACGGGCTGATCGTCGCGCCCGGCATCGTCGACGCCCACACCCACTACGACCCGCAGATCACGTTCGACCCCTACGCCACCGTCTCGTGCTTCCACGGCGTGACGACCGTCGTCGCCGGCAACTGCGGGTTCTCGGTCGCGCCGTGCCGGGCCCAAGACCGTCCGTTCCTGTCGGGCATCTTCGCCCGCGTGGAGAACATGGACCCGGTGGCGCTCAGCGCGATCACCTGGGATCAGTTCGAGACGTTCCCCGAGTTCCTGACGTCGCGCCAGGGCCGGCTGGGGGTGAACCTCGCGTGCTACGTGGGCCACTCGAACCTGCGCCGCTGGGTGATGGGTGCGGACGCGTCGGAGCGTGGCGCCACACCCGACGAGGTCGACGCGATGCGCGCCCTCGTCGCCGAGGCCATGGCCGCGGGCGCGGCCGGCCTGTCGTCCTCGGCTGCGCCCACCCACTTCGACCTCGACGACCGGCCGGTGCCGTCGCGGGTCGCCGACCGCGACGAGGTCGCGGCGCTGGCGGAAGAGGTGGGGCGGGCCGGCGCGGGCTCGATCGCGTACCTGCCGGCGAGTGCGATCGGCGGTCTCGACGCCACCGACGAGGACTACCTCATCCGCCTGGGCGCAGTGAGCGGGCTGCCCGTGATCATCCAGGGGCTCGGCGGCCGCAACAAGGTCGATGCGCCCACTGCGACGTGGGACGCAGCCAAGTCGTTCCTCGATCGTGCGACCGCCGCGGGCGCGCCCGTGTTCTCGATGCTCATCGCCCGGCCCTTCGACCGGCCGGTCGTCATCGACGAGACCAATCACCACTACCTGGCGGTGCCGTCATGGGCGCACATGCTGAAGCTGCCGCACGACGAGCGCGTGGCGTCGCTGCGCGATCCCGACGCACGGGCGGAGCTGCGCGAGGCGGTGGAGCACTACAACCGCGATCCCGGCAAGGGCACAACGGTGCCGCCGCCGCTGTGGGACGCGGTGTTCGTCGACGAGGTGGTGAAGCCCGAGCACGAGAAGCTCCAGGCGCGGTCGGTCCGCGAGATCGCCGACGAGCTCGGGAAGGCGCCGGCCGACGCCATGCTCGACCTCGCGCTCGAGGAGAATCTCGCCACTCGCTTCCGCTGGCGCACCGAGAGCGCCGAGTGGACCGACGCGGTGCGGGAGGCACAGCTCGACGCCCGCATGATCATCGGCACGTCGGACGGCGGGGCGCATCTCGCTCGTGACGACGGCGCCGACTGGAGCTCCTACTTCCTGCGGTCGTGGGTGCTCGACCGCGAGGTGTGGACGCTCGAGGACGGGATCCGCCAGATCACGCAGCTCCCGGCGGCGCTCCTCGGCCTCACCGATCGCGGGGTGGTCGAGCCGGGCGCGCCGGCCGACCTCATGGTGTTCGACCCCGACACCATCGGCCCGTGGAAGAAGGAGTTCGTCCACGACCTGCCAGGCGGGGTCGGGCGGTTCAAGGCGTGGGGCCGAGGTGTGCACGCCACGATCGTGAACGGCGAACCGATCGTCCGCGGTGGGGAGCTCACCGGACGGCTCCCTGGCCACGTCGTGCGGCCGCGGTGACCACGGTCCACTCCTCGCGCCTCGACGTGCGCACCGAGACGCAGCCCTGGGTCTTCGATGCCGACGGCCATGTCGTCGAGCCCGACGTCGTCTGGACGGAGTACCTGCCGGCGCGCTACCGCGACTACGCGCCCAAGCTCCTCCAGTTCGAGGACCATTTCCGCTTCGCCTGCCACGATCGCATCGGGTTCGCGATCGAAGGGCGAGGCGAGTCGGTGGGCGCGCCGGGGCAGACGCCGAAGCAGTCGGACGCACCGGTCGCGGCGCGCGGCGGATCGGAGCCGCAGCCCCGGCTGGAGGACATGGCGATCGACCGCATCGGTGTTGCCGCGCTGTACCCCACCTACGGCCTGATGATCCAGGGCGTGACCGATCGCGAGGCCGCGCTCGCGCTGTGCCGAGCGGTGAACGACTGGCTCGCCGACTACTGCGCGCTCGATCCCGACCGGCTCGTCGGCATCGGCACGCTCCCCATGACCGACGCTGGCGACGCGCTCGCCGAGTCTCGCCGCTGCGTCGAGGAGCTCGGGTTCCGGGGCGTGTGGCGACGACCCGAGCACTTCGAGCCGCTGCCCCGACTGCAGGACGCGAGCTACGAGCCGTTGTGGTCGTACCTCGAGTCTGCGGGTGTCCCGTTCGCCATCCATCCCGGCATGAGCGGGCTCGTGCCGTTCGACGCGCTGCAGGCACGCTTCGGCGACTACTTCTCGCCGCTCCACGCCGCCCACTTCGTCACCGAGCAGATGCTGGCGCTCACCACCTTCGTGGCCTACGGCATCCTCGAGCGCCACCCGGGTCTCCGGGTCGCCTTCCTCGAGTCGGGCGCGGTGTGGGCGCTGTCGTACGTTCACCGGCTCGACGAGCATCTCGAGCTGTTCGGGTTCGATCGGGGTGGGCTGCGGCTGCGGCCCTCGGACTACTTCCGGCGGCAGTGCTACGTGTCCGTCGAGGGGGTCGAGCCCGGTCTCGGCGACATGGTCGCGGCCTACCCGCAGTCGGTCGTCTTCGCGTCGGACTACCCGCACGCCGACGGCACCTTCCCCGGCTCCACCCGCGACCTGCTGGAGACCGATCGGCTCGACGACGACGCGCTCCGCGCCGTGCTGCGCGACAACGCGCTCCGCCTCTACGGGATGGAGCCGTGAACGTCTTCGACGCCATCTACGGACTGCGGGCGACGCGCGTCTACGAGGACCGGGCGATCCCGCCCGACGTACTCACACGCATCCTCGAGTCGGGGACGCGCGCGTGCAGCTCCGGCAACACCCAGCCGTGGGAGTTCGTGGTCGTCATCGATCGCGAACGGCGCCGGCAGCTCCAGGACATGCTGAGCACGGCGTTCGCGCCGATCGACGCCGAGCGGGCGCAGCGCAAGGAGCAGCTCGTCGACTCGACGGGCCGCCCGGTCACCGGTCATGCCGCCATCGAGAACCTCCACAACGTCGCCGCCATCGTGTTCGTCTTCTGGAACCCCGACCGCGGCATCCGCATGCAGGGCGAGTACGAGGAGAAACCGGACGGCACCCTGCGGTCGACACGCCCCATCCCTGGCGGGCGCGGCTCCAGCCTGTTCCCCGCCTGCCAGAACATGATGCTGGCCGCCCACGCACTCGGCGTGTCCTCGCTCTTCACGACGTTCTTCGGTCTGTGCGCGGCCGAGGTGAAGGAGCTGCTGCACGTCCCGCCGCGCATGTTCCTCGAATCCGCTGTCTTCCTCGGCTACGGCGCCGAGCCACTGGGCAAGCCGAAGCGCAAGCCGCTCGCCGAGGTCGCGCACCTGAACGACTGGGAGATCCCGTATGCCGCAGATCCCGCGGATCGTCTCGGCTGACGACCACGTCGTCGAGCCGCCCGACGTCTTCACCAACCGGCTGCCGTCGAAGTACCGCGAACGCGGTCCGCAGGTCCAGCGGGCGCCGGTGGCGGAGATGACGTTCCGGGGCGGCAAGTACGCGTACGCGATGGGCGACGAGGGCCCGCTGGCGGACTGGTGGCTCTACGAGGACCGCGCGATCCCCCACACTCGGCTCAGCGCCTGCGCCGGCTTCGCGCCCGAGGAGGTGCAGGTCGTCCCGATGACCTACGACGAGATGCGCCCGGGGTGCTTCGAACAGCGGGCGCGCCTCGCCGACATGGACCTCAACCACGTCGAGGCGTCGCTCTGCTTCCCCACGTTCCCGCGGTTCTGCGGCCAGACCTTCCTCGAGGCCGACGACAAGAACCTCGCGCTCCTCTGCGTGCAGGCCTACAACGACTGGATGGTCGAGGAATGGTGCGCCGGGTCGGGCGGGCGGCTGATCCCGCTGTGCCTGATCCCGCTGTGGGATCCGGTCCTCGCCGCCGCCGAGGTGCGCCGGAACGCCGCCCGGGGCGTGCGGGCGGTGTGCTTCTCGGAGCTCCCGAGCAACCTCGGCCTGCCCTCGATCCACGACGAGGGCCGGTTCTGGGACCCGTTCGTCGCCGCGTGCGACGAGACCGGCACCGTGATCTGCATGCACAGCGGCTCGGGTTCGAAGATGCCCTCGACTTCGCCCGACGCCCCACCGGCGGTGTCGTCGACCTTGACGCACGAGCTGGCCGAGGGCTCGCTCGCCGACTGGCTCTTCTCTGGGCTCCTCGTTCGCTACCCCGACGTGAAGATCACGTACTCCGAGGGCCAGATCGGCTGGATCCCCTACATCCTCACCCGCGCCGACCGGGTCTGGGAACACAACCGGGGCTGGAGCGACTCGCGTGATCTCGTGCCCGAGCCGCCGAGCACCTACTACTGGGGGCGGGTCTACGGATGCTTCTTCGACGACGCCGCCGGGCTCGACGCCATCGACGCCATCGGCCCCGACCAGGTCACCTTCGAGACTGACTACCCGCACGCCGACGGCACGTGGCCGCACAGCAAGGCGGTGGCGGAGAAGCTCTTCGCCGGGCTCGACCAGGAGCTGACGAACAAGATCGTCCGCGAGAACACCATCCGCCTGTTCGACCTCGACCTCGCATCAACGCCCTGACCGAAGCGAGCGCTGGGGCGACGACACATTTCCCGGCGCGCCCCGTATGGTCTCCAGGTCTCTGATGCGTACCTGAACCGGAGCTCTTCCGGTTGAGGTACGCATCAAAGGGTGAGGCGGAGAGCGGAACTTCCTCGGGGGGATCGATGGGTGACGACGCGCTTGCGATTCGCGGCTATGGCGACGCGGCGGCGGCCGCGATGGGGATCAGCGAGGGGTACGGCTACGGGCACGCCGCGGCCGCGCTCGACGCCGGCGGCAACCTCCTCGACCTGACGGTCTTCTCCGAGCCTCACCAGACGATCTACGACGCGCTCTTCTACGTCCACGGGCTCGTGCTCTTCGATCCGAGCGTGAGCCGGGTCGTGCTGCTGTCGGCGCTGCGACGCGACGTCAGCGAGGTGAAGGAGCGCGACATCGAGACGCTGCGCGGGGCGCAGCGCCTGTTCGGGGACTGTGACGTCGTGATCGTCGACTGGATCCAGACCGACGGCTCCCGGATCCGCTCGGTCGGGCTCACCACCGAAGACCACGCCTGCTGGCGCGACGTGGCGTAAGGACACGCCGGCACCCGGCATTCGCGGCGCTGCACCGCCGGCGCCGCCGGCCAGAAATGCGTTCGGGCCCGCTCCGGCGCGCGTGCGACACTGGGATCCTTCGTCCCGGCACATGCGCACCCGCGGTGCGCGCGACTCGGGCCGATCTCTCCTGTTCACCCATCCTCCAGGACCTGCCGTGTTCGTCGCCCGCAATCTCGTCGTGGAGATCGGCGCGCAGACGATCGTCGACGGCGTCGACCTCCACGTGCACGCCGGGGAGAAGGTGGGGCTCGTCGGTCGCAACGGCGCGGGCAAGACCTCGCTGTTGCGAGTCCTCAGCGGCGCGGAGCCGCCGAAGGCGGGGCTCGTGCAGCGCCCCGCGGCGACCGGCTACCTCGCCCAGGACGCGCGGGCCGAGGTTTCCGCGGGCGACGTCACGTGCCTCGAGCACGTGCTCGAAGGACAAGGGCTCGCCGGACTCGCGGACGAGCTCGAGCGGGCGCGGGTGGGGCTCGAGGAGGACGCATCGCCCGCCCGCATCAGCCGCTATTCGCACCTCCACGACCGCTTCGAGGCCGCGGGCGGCTACCGCGCCGAAGCCGAGGTGCGGGCGCTCGCCGCCGGCATCGGTGTCGGCGCCGATCGTCTCGACCTCCCCCTCCGTGCACTGTCGGGCGGCGAGCGACGGCGCCTCGAGCTGGTGCGCATCCTCTACGCCGGCAGCGACCTCCTGCTCCTCGACGAGCCGACCAACCACCTCGATGCCGACGCCCGCA
>JAPSGP010000019.1 GCA_031177445.1 Acidimicrobiia bacterium | reverse complement strand
TTCTCGGATGAGGCGGTAGCCGTACAGGAGCGCGAGCGACACGAGCAGCGCCGCCAGGGTCTCCGACATGATCAGGCCGTCGTTGACCCACAGGTACGGGTAGACGGCCGCGATCGCCGCCGCGACCCAGCCGGCGCGGTTGCCGGCGAGCTCGCGGGCCAGCCAGCCGATCACGACCACGGTGAGCACGCCGAGCACGGTCATCGTCAGTCGATGCGCGACGACGCTGTTGTCGGTCACGAACGAGACCGGCGCGAGCATGATCACCGTGAGTGGTGGGTGGTCGGCAGCGGGATCGTCACCGATGAGCGGCTGGCCGGGTTCCTCGTGGCGGGGGTTGAACGGCTCGATGAACCAGTCGCCGTCGGCGAGCCGGTTCGCCTCGGCGTTGTAGAACAGCTGGTCCCCGACGATCGCCTCGTCCCACTTCGCCAGCCCGACGTAGGCGACGCGCACGACGAAGGCGACGAGCGCGATCATGATCAGGACGCGCCAGAACCGCCGATCGTCGCCGGTCATCCGCTACCGGCGGCGCGTCAGGAGCAGGCAGCCTGCCAGGGGCCCGCCGCCCGCGGCCGCGACCCCGACCTCGGGATCGTGGGGCACCTGCCGCTCGCCCGCCTCACCCCACAGCTGCACGCAGGCCTCGTGCAGGAAGCCGTAGCCGTGCAGACGGCCGGCCGAGAGCTGTCCACCGTTGGTGTTCAGTGGGATCTCCCCGTCCCGGGCGATGCGAGCGCCGCCCTCGAGGAACGGGCCCGCTTCGCCCTTTCCGCAGAAGCCCATGGCCTCGAGCCACGCCACCGTGATGAAGCTGAAGCCGTCGTACATCTCGGCCAGCTGCACGTCGGACGGTCGCAAGTCGGTACGGGTCCACATCTGTGCCGCCGCGTCGCGACACGCCATGGTGGTGAGGTCGTCGAACTGATCCCAGGAAGGTCGGCCCCGCAGCGCGGCACCGACCGCCTCGACGTGGATCGGTGGCTTACGGAGGTCGGCGGCGGCGTCCGCGCGCGACACGATCACGGCAGTCGCACCGTCGCAGGGGACGTCGCAGTCGAACAGGCACAGCGGTGACGAGATCATGCGGGCGCTCAGGTAGTCGCCGAGCGTCATCGGATCGCGGTAGATGGCCTTGGGGTTGAGGGCGGCGTTCTTGCGCGCGTTCAGGGCGATGGCGGCGAGCTGCTCGCGGGTGGTCCCGAACTCGTGGAAGTGGCGCTGCGCCATCATCGCGATCCAGGTGGCAGCGGATGGCACCGCGTACGGCAGGACCCACTCCATGAAGCCGCTGGCACGGAAGCTCCCGGCGCGACCGCCCCCGGGCATCACCGCCGACCGGCCGCCTTCCCCCTGCGCGCTGCCTTCGTAGACGCTGCGGAAGCAGAGCACGTGCGTGGCGAGGCCCGACGCCACCGCCAGACAGGCGTTGATCACCGAGCCGAGCTGACCCGGCAGCTCGAGCCCACCGCTATACCAGCCGAGCTCGAGGCGCAGCGCGTCCTGCACCTCGACCACGCCCCCGCCGGAGAAGCCCGGCGGTGTGTCCATCGCGCCGGGATAGGTCGCTATCCCGTCGATATCGGAGGGCTCGAGACCGGCGTCCGCGATCGCCGCCATGCACGCATCGAGTGTGAGGTCGAGCGGGTCGCGATACAGGCGGCGTCCGATGTCCGACTGGCCGGCTCCGCTGATCGCGGCCCGCCGCTCCAGGATCGTGTTGGCGTCGAACGTCACGTCAGCCTCCGTCGCAGCTCATCGGGTCTGGTCACGCGCCGCCGGTCGGCCGGCCGACGAACACCGCGCCCGGGAGGCCGAGCTCGTGCATGTCGGCGACCATCTCGCGGATGCGCTTCGGCACGTCCTCGTCGAGACCCAGAAAGAAGAGATTGGTGTCGACCTCGTCCACCTTCTCCGACAATCCGGCCGATTCGAGCCCGGCGATGACCTGCCGGCGCAGTCGCGCGAAGTCGGACCGTTCGCGTGCGCTTCGAGTGTCGTGGAAGGCCACCTCCTCGAAGCCGGGCTGTTCCCGCCAGCGGTCGATGTCGGATCCGATGGCGATGTGCGCTTCGAGCGATGCCTCCCGCGGCTTGATCACGCGGTAGGGCGTGGCGCCGGCGCGATGCACATCGGACGCGCGCACGTCGAGACCCTTCCGCTCGAGCTCGTTCAGCAGCGCGTACCCCTGCGCGCCGATGGCAAACGGGTCGCCGAGCCACGTCACGAGATAGGGCGCGTCGTCGGGACGCTCCTCGAGGGCGCGCGCCGTCGGTTCGACCAGTGCGCCGACCGCCTCCGTCGCCCGTGGCGAAGGCAGCTCCACCTCCGCAGCATCGATCGCGAAGATCCCACTCACGACCACGACTGCGCTGGCGAGTGCGATGCGCCCGAGCCGGGCGTCGCGCGCACGCTGCGCGGGTCGCACCCGTGGCGCGAGCAGGCGCACAGCCGTCCACACGATCGCCACGACGAGCAACGCGGTGATGCTCCATGCCCACAAGAGGAGGTAGTACCAGACGAAGCCGAAGATCCGCGCCGACGAGATCGCCCCGAACACGAGCGCCGATCCGAGCACGATATCGAGACACAACAGCGGACGGTTCCGCATACGCCATGCCGCGACGACCGACACGAGCCACGCGGCCACCAGTGCGATTCCGGGGAGCACGGATCCGCCGGTCCCACCGGCGTTGTGCTCGCCGACGCCGGAACGCGTGAGGAGGGACCACGGGTTCAACTCGCCGAGGAACACTCGCACGCCTTCGCTCGCGCCGATCGGCCGTTCCGGCGGGTCGGTGAAGTGATCCCAGAGGACCGAGAAGTTCCCCGGGTCGTGGATCCACTGGTCGATGACCGGCGGTGCCCAGACCAGCGCGGCGAGACCGACCGAGACGAGCAGCCAACGCACGACCGTGCGCCGGCGCTCGGGATCGGCACGATGCAGGTACCACTGGTACGCCACGGCTGCGAGCATCACGACGCCGAGACCGCTCACGAGCCCGAGATACGACACGTGCGTCTGCATGCAGAAGAACCCGCTGAGCACCGCGACCGGGAGCATCGGCAGGTCGCCGGCGACGACCGACCAGACCGCGAGCAGGAACACGAGCCAGCACAGGACGGGCAGGTACGGGTTCCACGCCTGCGTCAGCAACGACGCACCGTACGCGTGCAGGAGGATCGCCAGCACCACGCCGATCGCGAGCATCAACGTCACGCCGCCACGACGGCGAGCGATCCACAGCGCGGCCCCGATCGCCGCGGCCTGGAGCGTCACGGCGGCGGCATGGAGCGCCCAGGAGCTCGCACCGAACAGCTGATAGAACGGCCACAGCGCCCAGAAGCTCAGTGGTCCCGGATGACTGCCTTGATTGCCGAACGGCCCGATTCTTCCGGCAAGACCGATGAGCGGGGGGTGGCTGCTCCAGACGTCACGCACGCGCAGCTCGGTCTGCGCCATGTCGAGCAAGGGGTACCAGCGCGGGTGACGCAACACGCCGAGCGCGATGAAGAGGGGGACGACGAGCACGCCGAACACCAGCGCCCCCACCAGCGCGGGCCGCATCGACCGGCGCGCGTCCCGGGGCGCGTCGGTTCGCTCGAGTGCTCGCGAAGCGACGGTCGTGCCGGAGGCCGGCGGGGCCCCGATCGTTCGCTCCGTCACCCCTTCGTAGCGAACGCCCGGAGCGGAATCCACGCTCGCGAAGGTATACGAAGGGTTGAATAGTTCGATGGTGGTGGGGGTGGAGGTGGCGGGCAGCTCCTATGCCCTGCGATCGTTCTGCCTGCTCGCCGTCCTCGCGGCCCTCGCCTGGGGCTCGACGCGACTCCGCGCGCGGCTCCTCCCCGACTGGCGCGGCTCACCTGCTCGCCTCGCCGAGGCCGTGATCGTCGTCGCGGTCGCGGTCGCGGTCGCGCAGACACTCGGGTCGTTCGGCGCGTTCGAGCCCGTTCCGGTCCTGCTCGCGTTGTCATCGGCAGCCGCCGTCATGGCGGTGATCGGTCGCAGCGCGCCCGCCCGGACCGTGTCGACCGACAGCCAGCCGTGGGTCCGCACACCTCGTGGAGAGCTCGTCGCCGCCACGATCGGTCTCGCGATCGTCGCCGCGCAATGGGCGACCCACGTCGCCAGCGCGCTGGGCCACGGCATGATCCACACCGACACGCTTGCGTACCACGCGCCGTTCGCCGCCAACTTCGTGCAGACGGGATGGCTCACCCGGCTGCCCTACGACACCGAGGCCGTCCGGGCGCACTTTCCGCTCAACGCCGAAGTCGTGCAGGCCGTCTTCATCATTCCCTACAACAACGACGTCCTTGCGCCGTTCGTGAACCTGGGATGGGCGGCCCTGGGTGTGCTCGCGGCGTGGTGCATCGGTCGTCGCCGCGGCGTCGGTGGACTGGCCGTGCTCGGCGCCGCCCTCTTGCTGGGACTGCCGACGCTCGCGGGGACCCAGCCGGGCCAAGCGTCGACGGACGTCGCCTGCGCGGCACTGCTGCTCAGCGGCGTGGCGCTGGTGTTGGAACGCGGCCTACTTCCGGCACCCGTCGCGCTCGCCGGGCTCGCCACCGGCCTCGCGCTCGGGACGAAGCTCAACGTCGTCGTACCGGTCGCGGTGCTCACGATCGGCGTGCTCGTCCTCGCGCTCCGGGCCCGACGCGTCGTCCTCGCCGCGCTGTGGTGCGGCGGCCTCCTCGTCCCGGCCGGCTTCTGGTTCGTGCACAACTGGATCGAGTCGGGCAATCCCCTGCCCTGGTACGACATCGACCTCGGGCCGATCCAGCTGACCGCCGTCGCCCACGACAACGGCGCGACCATCGCGAACAGCGTGCTCGACCGCTTCGCGTGGGAGTGGGCCTACCTCCCAGGACTCTGGCGTGGTCTCGGCCGGGCGTGGCCACTGGTGCTCGCGGTCGCGGTCGCGGGTGCGTTCGCGGCCATTGCGCGTGGACGGCGCTCGTTCGAACCCGTTGCCGGGATCGCCGTGCTCGCCGGGATCGCCGCGCATCTCGTCACGCCGAACAGCGGCGGCTTCACGTTCATGTTCAACCTGCGGTACCTGGCGCCGGTGCTCGGCATCGGGTACGCGCTCGCCGCGCTCTCGATGGCGGACGCGCCCGCGATCTGGCGTCGCGTCGCCGCGGTCGTCCTCCTCGGTGTGGTGGTGCTGAACGCGACCGCCGCCCATCACGAGCAGATCCCGGCATGGCCGTCCGGCCAGTGGGAGGCGGCAGTCCTTGCCGGTGCCGCAGTGGTCGGCGCCGTCGTCGTGTCGTACCGGTTCACTCGCCGTGCTCGGGTGCCGTCGCTGGCAGCGCTCGCGGCGCTCGTCATGGGGCTTGTCCTCGTCGGCGGATGGTTCGTGCAGCGTCACTACCTTCAGCACCGCTACGTCCGTGCCGGATTGCCCCTCGACTCGACACACGAGCTGTTCCGCGACGTCCGCCACGAGGACGTCGGCGTCTTCGGCACGCTCGAGACCTACCCGATGTTCGGCCTCGACTTCTCCAACCGGGTGTCGACCGTCAAAGGACCGCAGACCGGACCGGAGCCCGAGCGTTGCCGGACCTGGTTGCGGATGCTGGGCGCGACGCAGTACCGCTACCTCGTGCTCACGCACCTGCCCCTGGCCGACCCGGGCCCACCGGAGCCCTGGATCGCCGCCGACCCGGCCGCGACCGAGCTGCTCCACGACGGTGACACGACCGTGTACCGCATCGACGGTCAGCTCGATCCTGCCTCCTGCTCGTGAAATGATCCCGTGCTGAACCTCGGGGCGGCGCTGTCGGCCGGCAGCTACCTGCTCGGCATCGCGTCGCTTGGGATCGCGGTCACGTCGCTGTCCTGGGGATCGTGGCGCCTGCGGGGCCGCCTGCTCCCGGACTGGTCGGGACCTCCGGCGCGCCTCGCCGAGATCGTGGTCGTGATCGCGATCGCGATCGGATGGTCCCAGCTGCTGGGTTCCCTCGGCGGCTTCGAGCCGACGCCGGTGTTCGTCAGCCTCACCGCGAGCGGTCTCGCCCTCGGCGCGCTCGCCCGGCCCCACCCGTCACGTGCCGCCAAGGCCCACGACACCGCGTCGGTCCGCCAGTCGGTGCGCCAACAGGAGCTCGCGGCCGCGTTCGTGGCCGGTGCGATCGTGCTCGCGCAGTGGGCCGCCCATGTCGGGTTCGCGTTCGGCAACGGCATGACCGAGGGCGACACGCTCTGGTACCACGCGCCGTTCACGGCCCGCTTCGTCCAGACGGGCTTCCTCACCCGCTGGTCGGAGACCGGCCTCACCGGCCTCGGGACGCCGCTGCACTCCTATCTGCCGCTCAACTCCGAGGTCGTGCACGGATTGCTGATCCTGCCGTTCGGGCGTGACCTCCTCTCGCCGCTCGTCAACGTCGGATGGGCGGCGGTGGCGCTGCTGGGAGCGTGGTGTCTCGGCCGGCGACACGGAGTCGGCCTCCTGTGCGTTCTCGGCGCGCTCGCGGTCCTCGGGCTCCCGACCATCGTCGGGACCGAGCCCGGGCAGGGCACCAACAACGTCGCCGTCGGCGCGCTCTTCCTCGCCGCGGTCGCGCTCCTGCTCGAAGGGCGTCTGGCGACCATTCCCACGGCGCTCGCCGGCATCGCCGCCGGCCTCGCGCTCGGCACGAAGCTCACGGTGGCGGCACCGATCGCGGTGCTCACGATCGGCATCGTCGCGCTGTCCCTGCGGGCACGGCGGTGGACCGCAGCGGTCGCGTGGTGCGTGGCACTGGCGGTCTCAGGCGGCTACTGGTTCGTGCGCAACTGGGCGGCGTCGGGGAACCCGCTGCCCTTCTTCGGCTTCGACGTGGGCCCGTTCTCCTTCGAGCGCGTCTTCGAGCGCCGACCGTCGATCCTCGATGCGGCGCAGTACGGCTGGCGCCGCTTCTACCTGCCGGGGCTGGAGGAGGCGTGGGGGCGGGTGTGGCCGCTCGTCGCGCTCCTGATGCTGAGTGTGTTGGTGCTGGCCGTCGTCCGAGGACGCGCGCTCGAACGGCTCGTCGGGGTCGCGCTGCTCGTCGGACTCGTGGCCTACGTCCAGATCCCGGGGACCGCCGAGTTCGGGGGCGCGTCGTTCGTGTTCACGCTGCGATACCTGACGTTCACGGTCCTCGTCGCCTTCGCGTTTCTCGCCCGCGGCATCGCAAGCACGCCGATCGTACGCACCGTGGTCGCGGCGGCGTTCGTGCTGATCGTGGTGCTGAACGCGACCACGGCGCGCATGTTCGACGAGACGAAGCTGTGGCCCTCGAGTGACGTGCTCGTCGGGGTGCTCGCGGGCGCCGTGGTCGTGGCGGGCGCGCTCGCGTTCCCGAGATTGCGCGAACACACCGCGGGCGAAGGCCGCGTTGCCCTGGTCGCGCTGGTGCTCGTCCTGCTGCTCGGTGGCGGCTGGGCCCTCCAGCGCCGCTTCCTCGACCAGCGCTACGTGAACGCCGGGCTGACGCTCGACGCCGCGTATGCGTCGCTGCGCGATCTCCATGGTGAACGCATCGCGGTCTTCGGCAATCAGCAGCTCTACGGGTTGTTCGGCACCGACCTCTCGAACGAGCCCGCCAAGGTCCGCGGGCCGAAACGCGGCTCGTCCGTCTCGCGCTGCCGGCGCTGGCGGCAGATCCTGTCCGACGGGGACTACCGCTACGTCGTCCTCGACCAGCAGCTCTTCTCGGACCGCGGTCCCGCCGAGGAATGGATCGCGTCGGACCCGGCCGCGACCAGGGTCCTACGGGACGGCACGAGCGTTGTGTATCGCGTCAACGGGCTCCTCGACCCCGAGACCTGCAGCTGATTCGAGCTGCGGGTGCGGCGCCTGCGCTCGCCCACGACGGATCTTGTGGACGAGGAACGAACCACCCGCATCGAACGCGACCGCTGCGAGCACCGCGAGCACGATCTCAGCGGGGGAGCGGAAGCGGATGTTGGCGTACGTCGCCGCCACCGTGAGCAGAACGACTCCGACCACGACGAGCAACGGAAACACAGCCACCTTGCGTCGTCGCCGCACCACGACCGCACCGGCGACCGACACCAGCGCCAGACCATAGAACCCGTATTGGCCACCGCGGGCGACGAGCTCCTCGCGCCCGTCGAGGAACTGATCCAGCCGAACCATTTGGCCAGGGGCGTACACGCCGACGACACGCCCGAGACGGGCAGCCAGCACGACGGGGAGCCGCGAGAGGTGACCCTGGACGTACTCAATCGCCTCCGGCCGGAAGACGCGCGCCTGCTCGGACTGGTCGGCGAAGAAGGAGATGTCGGAGCGCTCGACGATCCTCTGCGCGCACGGGATCGAGAAGTACCCCGTCATCTCGCCGTAGTACGTCTCGTCGCAGTTCGCGGAGGCGAGCAACGGCTCGAACTGCGAGCTCAGGAACACCGGGTGACGGAACCGCGTCACGTTGTGCACCACCCATGGAGCGATCACAAGGATCGCCGTAGCCGCACCCACGGCGAGCCACCGTAGGCGCTGGCGGGCGCCGGCGGTTCCCGAACACAGGGCGAGCGGGACGATCAGGAACGGCACCAGCAGGATGAGCTCCGATCGGCTCAACGTTGCCGCACCACACGCCACGCCGACCGCAGCCATCCGTCTCCATGACGGTCGAGCGAGATACCGGTACGCGAAGAGCAACGCGAGCGCGGTCGTGAACATCGCCATCGTCTCGGCTTGGAGCGCCCCGTCGGGCGCCCAGACGTTCGGGTAGACCGCCGCGATCACGGCGGCGATGATCCCGACGCGTGGACCTGCCACCGCTCGACCGAGGAGGCCGACGACCATGACCGTCGCCGTGCCCAACGCGCACGACCACAGCAGATGGGTGAGCACGCTCGTCATCCCGAAGAGCGACGGGATGGCGAGGTAGATCGTGTACAGCGGCGGATGCTCGGCCGCAGGAAGCTCGCGATCGGCGAGCACGAAGAACGGCGAGATGAAGCCGCGTCCGTCCGCGAGCAGATTCGCGGCGGAGTGGTAGAAGTACGCGTCGCCGCCGAACTCGATGTCCTGCCGCTCGATCAGCACGTACACGATGCGCACCGCCAACGCGGCGGCCGCGACGGTTGCGAGGGCGCCCGGGAACCACCGAGAGCTCCGAGCAGCTTCCCCCACTGCGCGGATCGTAGATCGGCGGGCTCGCGTCGCGACACGACGCGGGATGTCGCGATGTCGCGTTTACGTCTCGGCGTTCGGTTCGAACAGCGGGATGTACACGGATTCTTCGCCGTCGTCGTGCCGCTCGAAGATCACGCGCACGGGCATACCGATCTCGACCGACTCGGGATCGCAGTTGACGATGTTCGTGGTGAGCCGCAGGCCCTCCTGCTCCGGTAGCTCGACGATCGCCAGCACGAACGGCAGCTCTGGACCGGGCATCCACGGCTGAAAGTTCACCGAGTACGTCAGCACGGTGGCTTGCCCCGACACAGCCTCGACCTCCAGGTGCTTGCCCCGGCACTTCGGGCACCGCGGCGCCGGCGGGTGCACGTACGTCCCGTCATCCTGACAGCGCAGGAACTGCAACCGGCCGCTCGCGCCACCGGTCCAGAAGTGCCGGTTGCGGTCGGTGACCCGCGGCAGGATCCGGAAGGGAGGCTCGCTCATCCCGCGCCGATCCGAACGCGAGCGACCATCAGTCCTCCTCCACCTCGGGGGCGGCGTCGAAGCCGGCGCGGGCGTGCGGAATCGCCTCGACCGCGGGAAGCAGCCCGAAGCCCGGCAGCGTGAGCATGATCGCGCCCAGGACCTCCTCCCAGCTCGCACCCACCTCCTTGGCGAGCATGGCGTGGCGTCGCACACCCGCCGCGTTGCGCAGGATCACCGTGCACACCATCCGGATGAGCTCGTGGGTCTTGCGGTCTGGGGCCGTGAGCGAATCGATCTGGCTCAGCCAGGCGTTCTGCGCCGTGTGCAGCGCAGGGAAGACTTCGTCGAGCGGGCCTTCGAACGGAAAGTTCCAGTCCTGCTGATCGGCCACCGGACGACGATACCCAGACCCGGGCGTGCGCTCGATCGTCAGCCGCGGCTCGGGAGCGCGGCCACCGCCACCGCGCTGACCTTGTCCTCGCCATCCTGGTTGACGACCTTGCACTCGAGGTCGACCCGATGCTCCCCCTCTTGGTCGTACTTCGACTGCACCGCGATCCTCGTCGTGAGCGTCTCGCCGGGCCAGGTCTGCTTGGTGAAGCGAACCTTGTACTCGCGCAGGTTGCCGACGCCCAGGTAGTCGTCGAGCGCCTTCGCAAGGATGCCGGCTGTGAACATGCCGTGCCCGAAGACGCTCGGCAGGCCCGCCTCCTTCGCCGCGACCTCGTCGGAGTGCATCGGGTTGAAGTCGCCCGACGCGCCCGCGTACATCACGAGATCGATTCGAGTGAGCTGGTGGCTGAACTCGGGCGCGGTGTCACCCTCCTTCACGTCCTCGTAGAACAGCTTCTGCTCCGTCACGCCGCACACGTCCTTCGCTCGTCGTCGGTGTCGGTGGTGCTACCCGGTGTCGCGCGGAGCTGTCAACTCCCTGACCTGCTTGCGTTCGTCGCGCTCGTGCGCAGGCAGGCGAGACGGCGCTGGCTAAGGTGCCGCCGATGAGCGTCGTCGACGTTGGCGCGGCGCGACACACTTTCTACCGCGCGTGTGCGATCGGTTCGATCCTCGCCGGCGTCGTCTTCACGTGGATGCTGGCCATCGGCCGGCTCGATCTGCTCCAGTCGCACGTGCTCGACGGACTGTACGACGCCCAGGCTCACGCTCTCCTCGACGGCCACTGGGATGTACCGATCGACGAGCTCGGCTTCGAAGCGTTCCTCATCGACGGCAAGTCCTACATGTACTTCGGCCCGTGGCCGGCGGTGCTGCGCCTCCCCGTAGCCGCAATCACCGACCAGCTCGATGGCCGGCTCACCCAGCTCTCGATGCTCCTCGCGTTCGCGGTCCTCATGGTGAGCGCGAGCCGCCTGCTCTGGCGCGTGCGCCAGCTGGCACGGCCGCAGCGCGCCGTCACCCGCAGCGAGACCTGGGCGGTCGGCGGGTTCGTCGCCGTTCTCGGTGCCGGCTCGGTGGTGATGTTCCTCGCCAGCCGACCTGTCGTCTACCACGAGGCGGAGCTGTGGGGCGCGGCCTTGACGATCGCGGCGTTCGAAGCGACGCTCGGCTTCGTCGCCGGTCCGAGTGGACGCCGACTCGCGTCAGCCGGCGTGCTCGCCGGCCTCGCGATGCTGAGCCGGGGCTCCGTCGGTATCGGACCGATCGTCGCTCTCTGCCTCGTGCTCCTCGGCCGGCTCCTGCTCGTCGTCGGTGCACGCTGGCGCCACGACTGGTCACGCCGCGTCGTCGGCTGGCTCGGACTGCGCGACGGCGCGGCCGGGCGCAGCCACCTCATACCGCTCGTGGTCGCGATCGCCGTGCCCGTCGCCGTCTACATGTACGTGAACTACGCCAAGTTCGGCCATCCCTGGAGCGTGCCGATCACCCGGCACGCGACGACGTTCACCGACGAGCTGCGACGACGTGTGTACGACGCCAACGAAGGGAGCCTCTTCGGTCTCAAGTTCGTGACCACGAACGTCGTCGCGATGTTTCGAGCCGACGCGCTCGCGTTCGATGGTCTCTTTCCGTGGGTCACCTTCCCGGCACCCGCCACCATCATCGGCGGCGTCACCTTCGCCGCCGTCGATCCGTCCTCGAGCATCCCGTCGTCGATGCCGCTGCTGTTCCTTCTGAGCCTGGCGGGACTGGCCCCAGTGTTCGCGCGGCGACCCCGATCGCTCGAAGGGCTGGCCGGGCTGCGCGTCGTCGTCATCGGCGGTCTCGCCGGCGGCGTCGGCGCCGTCTCGCTCCCGTACATCAACCAGCGCTATCTGTCCGACTTCCTGCCGCTGCTCGTCGTGCTGGGCGCGGCCGGCCTGTACGTGGTCCTGCACGCACTCGCACGCCTCGGTGCTGCGCGTCAGCGTGTGCGCGCCGCCGTCGTCGGCGCACTCGCAGTGCTGGCGGCCTTCTCGCTGTGGACCAACGTGGGCCTCGCGCTCCTGTACCAGCGCGCGTACAGCCCGTTCCCGGACCATGCCGAGCGCGCGGCCTTCGTGCGCTTCCAGCACGACCTCGACGACCGCTTGCCCGGCGGGTCACGCTTCGCGTTCCGCCGGGGCTCGAACCTCCCCGAGGCACTGCCGATCGGCACGGTGTTCGTGGTCGGACGCTGCGAGGCCGTCTACTGGTCGGACGGCCACGACTGGCTCCCGATCGAGCAGACGCACGCGAGCGGCCGCTTCCCGATGCGGCTCACGTTCGGCGACCGTCCACCCGGGACGCGCGAGACGCTGCTCGCGGCGACGGGGCCAGGCGGTACGCGGGACCGCATCGACCTCGAGTACCTGCGCGGGCACCAGGTGCGCTTCGTCTTCGACTCGTCGCGGCTCGACGACGAGGTGCGCGGACGAGCCCACCACGTCGTGCCGGACCGGCCAACCCGAATCGAGCTCACCTACGACGCGCCGCTCGGACGGGTCGGTGCGAACTTGGAAGGAGAGCAGGGCCTCGGGCTGATCTGGGGGCCCCTGCCCTCTCCGACTGTCGCCGGTCAATCGGACGCGCCGGCAGCCGGCTTCAGCCGGACAGCCAAGCTCCTGCCGACACCGCCGCGCTTCTGCTCCGAGCTCGTTGGCTCGAGTTCCTGACAAAGTTCGTAAACTACGCTCGTAGTATTCGGCAGTTAGGGGTGGCCGCGGGGGGATGGTGACAGGCACGCGAGGCTGGAGCTACCAGCCGCCGCTCGACGGCATCCGGGCGGTTGCAGTCGCCGCGGTGTTCGCCTATCACCTCGACGCCGGCTGGGCCGAGGGTGGGTACCTGGGCGTCGATGCGTTCTTCGTCCTGTCCGGCTTCCTGATCACGTCGCTGCTGCTCAGCGAGTTCGCCCGGAACTGCACCATCTCGCTCACGGCCTTCTGGGCCCGCCGGGCCCGTCGCCTGCTCCCGGCGCTGTTCCTCATGCTGGTGGCGGTTGGCGTGTACGCCGCGTTCCTGGCCGAGTCCACGCAGCTCGAGAGCCTGCGCGCCGACATGTTCGCCACCCTGTTCTACGGGGCCAACTGGCGCTTCATCGGGTCCGGCCAGTCGTACTTCGCGCTCTTCACCGACGCGTCACCGCTGCGTCACGCTTGGTCCCTCGCGATCGAGGAGCAGTTCTACCTCGTGTGGCCGCTGGTCACGGTCGGTTGTCTTCGACTCGCACGGGGCCGTCACGGGCTGCTCGCCGCGGTGTGCGCCGCCGGTACCGCGGCATCGATGCTCACGATGACCCGCCTCTATGACGCCGACGATCCCTCGCGCGCGTATTACGGGACCGACGGGCGTGCCCAGCTGCTCCTGATCGGCGCGCTGCTCGCCATCGTCCTCGCGCACTGGACACCGCAGAGGGTCGCCGCGACGACCAGCGTGCACGTCGTGGGGGCGATCGGCGCGGCGTACGTCGTGTGGTCGTTCGCCACTGTCGGGGATACCGATGCCTGGATGTACCGCGGGGGGTACGCCCTGTTCGCGGTTGCCGTCGCCCTGCTCATCACCTCGGTGGTCCAACCCGACCGGACCCCGCTGCGCGTCGGGCTCTCTCTCGCCCCCGTCGTCTGGCTCGGGCGCATCTCGTACGGCGTCTACCTCTGGCACTGGCCGGTGATCGTGGTGGCATCGCCGGCCCGCACAGGACTCGACGGCGCATCGCTCACGCTGCTGCGTGTGGGCGCGACGCTGGCGTTGGCTGCGCTCTCCTTCTATCTGGTGGAGCTGCCGATCCGGGAACGTCGGGTGCTCACGGGACGCTTCGCGCTCGCGGCGTGGCCCGCTCTGTTCCTCGCCGGCGCGCTGGTCGTGGTGTCGGCGACCCGCGGCGCGACCGAGCTACCCGCCTACTACCGCACGACGGCGGCGCAGGTCATTCGCACCGGCAACGTCGAAGCGCCGCGCTTTGGTGCGGTCAGCCCGCCGGGGCGTGTCCTGCTGGTCGGCGACTCGATCGCGACGAGCTTCTATCGCGGCCTCGCCGACGCGGGGGCGACGAAGGACTTGGCGGTTTCGGTCGCGGCGTATCCCGGATGTGGGCTGCTCCGCGGGGTGGCGACTCTCGGCGATGGCTCGCTCATCGATGGAGTCGAGGGGTGTGATCAAGGTGTCAGCGCGCTCCAGCGCGACACCGCCGCGCGCGTCCAACCCGACCTCATCGTGTGGCTCAGCGTCTGGGAGATCACCGACCGCCTCGTCGATGGCCGGCACATCGTCCCGGGCACGCCGGAGGGTGACCGGGAGCTCGGCGCGCTGATCGAAGAGGCGGCAGCGCGGCTCCGCGCGCACGGCCAGCATCTCCTCATCCTGGTGCCCTCGCCGCCGACACCCAACGCGTTTCTCCCCCACTACACCTATGACGAGCGGATGGTTCGCATGGCGTCGCTCAAACGGCTGCTGACCGAAGAAGCGCAGCGGTATCCCCAGACCACGTCGGTCGTCGACCTCACCCCGATCGTGTGCCCTCAGGGGCCGCCGTGCCCCGAGGTCGTGAACGGAATGGTGCTCCGCCCTGACGGCAGCCATTTTGCGACCGAGGGCGCGCGGTATGTCGCCGATCGGCTCGTGCCGCTCCTCCAGCAGCGGGCTCGACCCCCGACTGATTCTGCGCGCCGCGCGCTCGACTCGGCGAGCGGCTGATCACGAGCGTACGGACATGACCGCGAGAGGTCCCCGCGGCGCGTCCACGATGCGACGTGGTGCCCTGCGGTTCGGTCCGCTCGCAATTGCCGGCTTGGCGTCGATCGGCGCCGGCGCGATTCACGCCTCGGAGCTCGGCTTCCATCGCCAGCCGTCGGCCATGGGGCTCTTCATGGCCATCGCGGTGTTCCAGATCGGCTGGGGCGCACTCGCGCTGTCGCGACAGGGTGGAGCCTTGTCGGGTGTCGGAATCGCCGGGAACTACGCGGTGCTCGCCGCCTGGGCGCTCTCGCTGAGCCTCGGCATCCCCATGGACGAAGGCGTCGGCGATGCCGACCATCCGCAGTTCGCCGACGGCCTCGCATGGCTCCTGACCGCCGTCGCTGCGAGTGGGGCACTCGCGGGACGACCACGTGTACGCGGGCGCAACGGCGCACCACGACTCCGGACGCCCGCGGTGGTGGCTGCGGCTGGGCTGGTCCTGGGTCTCACGGTCGCCGGAATGGTGACCATCGGCGATCACCAGCGTGCAACCGACCACGCGCAAGGCGCGACTGCGCACGGACCGCATGCGACCGGGGACCATGGGGCTTCGGCCGTTCCCCCCAAGCCCTACGATCCGACCCGCCCGGTCGACCTCGGTGGTGTCGACGGGGTGACACCCCAGCAGCAAGCGCGCGCAGAGAATCTCGTCGTGGCAACGCTCGCCCGCCTGCCGCAGTTCGCCGATCCGACGACTGCGACTGCCGCCGGCTACCAGCCCATCGATGCGGGGTTGACGACCGACGAGCACTACGTGAATTGGCGCTACATCAACGACGACAAGATGCTCGACCCCGACCATCCCGAGTCGCTCGTGTATCGCGTTGCCGGTGACACGAAGAGCCTCGTCGCCGCGATGTTCATCCTCCGTGAAGGCTCCTCGCTCGGCGACGTACCCGACATCGGGGGGCCGCTCACACGGTGGCATGTCCACGAGGACCTGTGCTTCACGCCCGAGGCCCTCGGCTCGCGGCTCGTGCAGGCGGTCGCCGTGCATGCGGCGTGTCCGCCGCCTTCGCTGAAGAGGCTCGCGACCCCGATGATCCACGTCTGGATCGTCCCCCATCGATGCGGACCGTTCGCCGAGATCGAAGGTGTCGGCAGGCAGGCCCGCGTCCAGCGGCACCAGCCGCCCTGCGGGCACGCGCACGGATCGACGGGGTCGTCCTAGCGAACAGCCAGAGGATCAGCGCGGGACGGAGTCGGGACGAGGAACACCGAGATCCCGAGCTCGTACTCGGCAGAACCCGCGTAGTACAGGCGCGCGCTCGAGACGCGTGCGACTTCGCGCGCCGCCGGCGTGCGACGCCACTCCCCGACGTCTCCCCCCGCGACGAGGACGATCATCGCCTTCGCGTCGGCGGGCGAGCCGACCCGATGGAGCCTGACCTCGGCGTGGTAACGCCTCGAAGCTCTCACGTCGAACCCCTCCCGGAGCAGCTCGTTCATCAGCCCCCGTCCGAGCCGGCCAGTCGTCGCGTCGTTCCAGAGCATGAAGTAGCGGGCGGAATGCGAATGCGCTTGGTCCAACGCCGAGACGGTCCGGGGGGCGAGGCGCTCGAGGAGCGCCGAGTCGCTGCGGTCGTGCACGATGCCGCTCGCGTTGGAGATGGACACGACGGTGAAGGCACCGGCGAGGACCAGCGGAGCCCAAACGAGGCGTTTCGCCATACGCCGGTGACCAGCGCTCCGCAGGTACTGACGGATCAGCACCAGCAACGTCCAGCTGGTGGCCATCAACACGAGCGCGGCAACTCCCCACAGCCACATGAGGCGGTAGTACGACGTGAATCCGAGCCGGCTCACCGTGACCACGGTCGCCAGCATCGCCACCAGTGCCACGACGTGAAGACGCACCAGTTGCGCCGAGAGGCGCTGCCGGACTGCGATCACCGCGGTTACCGCCCACACGCTCAGCGTGATCGCGCCTGGCACCAGCGAGCCCGCGATCGACCAGCGGTCGAAGAACAGGTCCCTCGTCGCCATTCGCCATGGGTCGAGGTGGATGAGCAGGAGCTCGAACGCTCGTTGGACGCCGACTCCGGCCTCGTCCCAGCCGCGGAAGTGTCGCCAGAGAATTCCCAGGTTGCCGATCGGGCTGATCATCTGCTCGAGCACCGGTGGGAACCACAGGACCGCGCCCACACCGGCGGCAACGAGGCTCCACCTGAGCGCGCGGCGAGCCTCCCCGACGCGCAGGCGGCGCCGATACGTCAGGACCCACACGCTGGCGAACGCGAGCGCCGTCAGCGCGACGACGGGAACGACGTACGAGGAATGCGTCTGCACGCAGAAGCAACCGGTTGCGACGACGACCGGCAGC
>JAPSGP010000420.1 GCA_031177445.1 Acidimicrobiia bacterium | reverse complement strand
CCGAGCTTGCGTGAGATCTGCCAAACAGCTTCGAGCAGCACCACGGCACCGAACGCGATCAACAGCACCTCGCCGGTGATCTCACCGCTCGGGAGCTCGAGCTCGTAGAACTCGCGAAACCCGGGCACACCGAGGCAGAGCCCGAAGGCGCCGACCATCGTCAAGACGAGCAGTGCCCGGAGCAGGGTGATCGGCCGGGCCAGGATGACCAGCACCCACAGGCCGATGATCACCAGCGTGATCGTGGCTGATGTCCGTTGCTCGACCAGCAGTACTTCGTTGGCGCGCCCAACCCAGAAAGCACTGAACGTGGCAATCGCCGCGATCAAGCCCGCCGGAATCGCGAACCGAAGGACCCGGGGCACGAAGCCGGGGATGTAGCGCCGCGTGTTCGGTGCCAGCGCGATGAAGAACGCTGGGACGCCGATCGTGAGCGTGCTCACGATCGTGAGGTGGCGGGGCAGGAAGGGATAGGGCCATCGCACCACGCCGACCGCGATCGCGAGCAGCATGGCGTAGACGGTCTTCGTGAGGAAGAGGTTCGCGACCCGCTCGATGTTGGCGATCACCCGCCGGCCCTCAGCGACGACGCCCGGCATCGTCGCAAATTGACCATCGAGCAGCACCAGCTGCGCGACCGCGCGGGTGGCGGGCGCGCCCGAACCCATGGCCACACCGATGTCGGCGAGCTTGAGCGCGAGCGCGTCGTTCACACCGTCGCCAGTCATCGCCACGACATGCCCGCGCGACTGCAATGCCTTCACGATCGCCTGCTTCTGGTGGGGCGTGACCCGGCCGAACACCGTGCGTTCCTCGAGCACGTCGGCCAGCTCGTCGAGCTCCTCGGGCAGCTCCCGGGCATCGTAGGGACGGCCGGCCTGGGGCAGGCCGACGCGCTGGGCGACGGCGCCGACCGTCTGCGGGTTGTCTCCCGAGATGACCTTGAGGGCCACACCCTGTTCAGCGAAGTACCGGATGGTGTCGGCAGCGTCGGGCCGCACCTGTTCCTCGAAAAGCACGAGTGCAACCGGCTCGAGACCGTCCGGCAGCTCTTCGCCCGCCACTGGCGCGCCCGTACGCGCGAGGAGGAGGACTCGCTGGCCCGAGGCCGCGAGCTCGGCCGCCTGCCGACTGACGTCGTCCTCGCGACCAGGTCGCACCATCTCGGGCGCGCCGATGACCCATGTACCCTGCCCGTCGAAGCTCGCCCCGCTCCACTTGCGGGCCGACGAGAATGCGACCGATGCGGTCCGCTGCCACCCGTCGACGGGCGGGAACGCGTCCGCGACCGCAGCCATGGTGGCGTTGCGATTCTCGTCGGTGGCGAGCGCCGCCAGCGCAACCTCGACGGGAGCCGGTTTCCCAGGACCGTCACCCACGCGCTCGATGCGGTCGAAGACGATATTGCCGTCGGTGATCGTGCCGGTCTTGTCGAGGCACACGACGTCGACGCGCGCCAGTCCCTCGACGGCGGGAAGCTCCTGCACGAGCACCTGGCGCCGTGCCAACGTCACCGTCGCGACCCCGAAGGCGATGCTGGTCAACAGCACGAGGCCCTCGGGCACCATGGCGACCGTGCCGGCGACGATGCCGGTCAGCGCCTCCTGCCATTCCTCGCTGGCGCGAAATTGGCTGATCGCGAGCAACGCAGCCGTCGGAAAGATCGCCCACGTGATGTAGCGCAGCAGCGTGTTGATCCCGTTCATCAACTCCGAATGGACGAGCTGGAACCGGCGCGCTTCGGCGGCGAGCTTGCGGGCGTAGGCCTCGTCGCCGACGCGGGTCGCCTGGAACCGGCCCCACCCTGCGACCACGATGCTGCCCGACAGCACCTCGTCGCCGGGATCCTTGTCGACCGGATCCGACTCGCCCGTGAGCAGCGACTCGTCGACCTCGAGCCCCTCGGCCGACCGGACGATGCCGTCGGCCGGCACCTGATCGCCGGTGCGGAGCTCGAGCAGGTCGTCGAGGACGATCGCCTCGACCGCCAGCTCGTCGACGTCGCCGTCGCGCACCGCCCGAGCTCGTGGCGCGTTCAAGACTGCGAGGTGGTCGAGCGTGCGCTTGGCCCGGTACTCCTGGACGATCCCGATGAGGGCGTTGCTGACCAGCACGATGCCGAACAGCCCGTCACGGGGCGACCCCGCGATCAGGATCAGCACGAACATCGTGCCGAGCAGCGCGTTGAAGCGGGTGAAGATGTTGGCCCGGACGATCTCGCCGAACGTGCGGCTGGTCCGCTCGGCGCTGACGTTGACCTGCCCGCGGGCGACACGCTCCTCGACCTCGGCGGCCGTGAGTCCTGACGGTGGGGTCACGCGCCCGGGGTCGGGCGTGCCCTCCTGCTGAGTGACCGGTGAGACCGCCACGACCGAGACGCTACGCGCGCGCTAGCGCGACGGCGACGCTCTCACGAGCTCGATCTCGCCGGTGTCGTCGTCCTCGATCACCCGGAAGCCGCCGAGCTCGGCAAACCGGGCCCGGCCTTCGTCAGGGCCGCTGGCGATGAGCTCGTCGCCGGCTTGCAGCTGGACTCGGCCGCGGGGACGGTAGACGTAGCGCCCGGCGCGGCGGATGGCGAGGAGGTAGAAGCCGGTCTCCAGCTCCAGCCGGGCATCGGCGAGCGTGCGCCCGTCGAGCGCGCTCCCCGGCGCGACCGGCACTCGGGCGATGACCTCGTCGCTGTCGCCGAACGCGATCGCCAGCACGGGGTGCATCTCTTCGTTCTGCTCCACCAGCCACACCATCTGCTGGGCGGCATCGCCAAGCTCCTCGGCGGCGTCCCCGAGGTGGAGCAGCCCGCGCAGCGACGACGGGTCGATCTCCTCGGCTGCGCTGCGGAGGACCCAGATTTCGAGCCGTTCGCGCATCTCGTCGAGCCGCTCTTCGAGCGTGCTCACCTCGGTGGCCAGGCTCTGGTCGTAGAAAAGCAACGCCGAGTAGGCGAGCCCGATCGCGACCTCCGACAGGTTCTTCATCTCGACGAGCACATCGACGGCCCGATCCAGATCGGTGATCGTCGGATCGTCCTCGATCGTGGGTGGGCGCCATTCCGGGGCCCCCGCCATCGTCCGGAGC
>JAPSGP010000419.1 GCA_031177445.1 Acidimicrobiia bacterium | reverse complement strand
GTCGGCGACTCGCCGACGATCGCCGCCCACTGGCGTACACCGCTCGGTCTGTTGTTCATCGACGGCGGGCACGCCGAGGACGTGGCGATGGCCGACTACGAGAGCTGGGTCGCGCACGTCGCTCCGCGGGGGCTCCTCGCCATCCATGACGTGTTCGAGGACCCGGCCGAGGGCGGTCAGGCCCCGTTCCACGTCTGGCAGCGCGCCGTCGCCTCCGGCTGCTTCGCGCCCGCGTCGACCACCGGCAGCCTGCGGGTGCTGAGGCGGGTCTAGCGTTTTGGCGTCGCGATGGCCGGTCTATTGGGCTATCGCGACGCCAAAACCCGTTGCGGCCCGTCCGATCAGCGACGCCAAAAACGAGACTGGGTGGCGCGCTCGGCTTCGATCTCGGCGCCGGCTTCGATGAGCTCGTCGGGGGTGAGCCCCAGCGGAAGGCCTTCGCCCCGGAACAGGCCCGCAGTCGGGCCGTCGCCGGCGAGCGCGTGTGACGCCAGCACCACCGCGGCGAGGTTCCACGTTGGCTGCTCGGGCGGATAGAGCTGGCCGTCGCGCTCGAAGTGCTCGCCGTCGAAGTTGGCGCCGGTCCAGTAGCCGCCGCCGTCGGCGCGCAGGAACTGCACCCAGTCGAACAGCTTCCACGCCTGGTCAGGGGCACCAATTGCATCGAGCGCCATCACGAGCTCGCACGTCTCGGCGGCTGTGATCCAGGGACGGTCCGAAACGCAGCGCACGCCGCGCCCGTCGACGACGAACGTGTTCCAGCCCGCCGCGACCCGGGCGTGGGCGGAGTGCCCGCGCAAGACGCCGCCGAGGATGGGGTAGTACCAGTCCATCGCCCAGCGCTGCTTGTCGAGGAAGACGTCGGGGCGGTGGGCGATCGCGATCGCCAGTGATCCCAGCGAGAGCTCCCAGTCCGGCCGCTCGTGGCCGAGATGCTCGGCGATGGCGATCGCGCAGCGCAGCGACGCGTGGGCGCTCGACGATCCGGTGAGCAGCGCGCCGTCGGCGGGGTCGTCGCCGCGCCAGGCGAGCTCGCCGGTCTCGTTCTGCTGGTCGAGGGCGAAATCGATCGCGCGCTCGACCACCGGCCAGAACTCCTCGAGGAACCGCTGGTCGCGGGTGACGAGATAGTGGTGCCAGGCGCCGGTGGCGACGTAGCTGGTGACGTTGGTGTCGAGCGCCGGGTCCTCGACTTCGTTCCCGATGTAATAGGCGTGCCACGCACCGTCGGGTCGCTGCATGCGTCGCAGCCATTCGTACGCCCGCACCGCATCGGCGTGGCGGCCCCCGAGGTCGAGGGCCATGGCCGCTTCGACCAGGTTCCACGGGTCGGAGTGCTGGCCCGGGACCCACGGGATGTTGCCGTCGGGAAGCTGGACCGCGGCGATGGCGTCGACGGTTGCCATCAGCTCGTCCGCGGTCACGATCCCGTCGACGTCTCGAAGTCTGTTGCTCAATTCACATCTTCTCCGCGTAGATGACGAGGCTCTTGCCGAGCACGGGGTTCAGCGTTCGGTCGAGCGCACGAGTCAGCCACGGCCGGCTCGTGATGTCCCACACCAGGAACTCGTGGTACTTGCGGACCACCCACGCGTCCGCGTTGTCGACACCGACCGCGCACTTCAACCACCAGTACGGCGAATGCAGCGCGTGTGCGTGGTGGGAGCCGCGCAGGACGAGCCCGGCGCGCTCGAGCTTCGCCTCCAGCTCCGGCTGGCGATAGATGCGGACGTGTCCGCCGGCTCTGTCGTGGTACCGGTGGTCGAGCGCCCAGCACACCCGCTCGGGCCAGCGGGTCGGGACCGTGACCGCGATCCGCCCTCCGGGCCGAAGCACGCGCACCAGCTCGTCGAGCGCGGCCGTGTCGGCAGGGATGTGCTCGAGCACCTCCGAGGCGATGATGCGATCGAAGCTGGCGTCGGGGAATGGCAGTGACAGCGCGTTGCCGTTCACCGCCCCGCCCCGCGGGCCATGCGGGAGCTCGCCCGCCGACAGCATCCCGCCGGTCACAGCCTGCACGTCCTTCAGCTCGGCGGCGTCGGCGTCGAGAGCGACGACGGTCGCGCCCCGCCGCATGGCCTCGAACGCGTGGCGCCCACCGCCACACCCGAGGTCGAGGAGCCGCTCCCGGTCGCGCAGGTCGAGGCGCTCGAAGTCGACCGTCAGCATCAGCGCGCGACCTGGCCCGCGCGTTGGTCGAGCAGGGCTCGGTACTGCTCGACGGTGCCGGCGGCGGTGTTGCGCCAGGTGAATCTGCTGAGCACCCGCTCCCGGCCGGCAGCCCCGATCCGGGTTCGCAGGTCTTCGTCGTCGAGGACTCGCAGCAGGGTGGCCGCCAGCGCCGACGGGTCCTTCGGCGGCACGAGCAGCCCGGTCTCGCCGTCGTGCCCGACCACCTCGGGCAGCGCGCCCCCGGTGGTCGCGACGATCGGCACGCCGCACGCCATCGCCTCGATGGCGGGGAGCGAGAACCCTTCGTACAGCGACGGCACGACCGCGACCTCGGCCTCGGCGTAGAGCTCGACGATGCGGTCAGTGGTGACGCCGTGGACGAAGCGCACGTGGCCGGCGAGCCCCAACCGGTCGATCATGGCCGGAATCTTGCTCTTCCCCTTGGGCTTGCCGATGACGACGAGATGCGCGTCGTCCCGCTCGGTGCGCACCTTGGCCACTGCTTCGAGCAGCGGCGCCAGGCCCTTCATCGGGACGTCGGCACTCGCGGTGGTCATGATGCGCCCGGTCACCCGCCGGACCGCGGGCCGGGGACCGAAGACCGCCGGGTCCATTCCCACCGGCACGACGAAGAGGCGATCGGCGGCGATGCCCATCTGGGTGACGATGTCGCGCCGGGACGACTCGGACACGGTGACGATGCGCGGGATCTCGCGCGCCACCCGCATCTGCATCTCGAGGAACCCGTACCAGCGGCGAAGCGTGAATCGCCGCCACGGGTTTCTGGTGTGGGCGAGGTCGAGGTCGCGGTCGACGGTGATCGGGTGGTGGAGGGTCGCCAGGATCGGCCACCCGTCGTCGAGCATCCGTCGCAGGCCGGTCCCGAGGCACTGGTTGTCGTGCACGACG